>JAEZGD010000671.1 GCA_023417165.1 Planctomycetota bacterium | reverse complement strand
AGTACGCAGCCCTCGCCAAGCAGCATCCACAGAGCGCGGCCATTCAAAAGGGTTACGCTGGGTTGCTCGCGGCGGCCGAAGATCGCGAGTCGCTAACGTTGGCTTTAGCGCAGTGGCGCGTGATCGCCAATCGCACGCGACCTCAGACCGATCGTTGGTATGCCGCGAAGTACCAGGTGGCGCTGCTCAACTATCGCTTAGGCGAGAAAGCTCAAGCGGCCCAACTGATTCAATACCTGCAAGCCACGCCTCCGGGACTCTCGGGCACATCGCTGGAGCGCCAGTTTGCCGAACTGCTGCAGCGCTGCCAGTAAGGTGCAGCGCGCGTCGCCCGCGTCTAGATTTCGCTGGCCGGCACCGGATGCAACGACCAACCGGTGACGACACCGAGTAAGGTCATTCTGACGCTGAAGAGGAGGATGGCTTCGAACATGGCAGTTACACTATCGAAAGAACGCGCGGGCAAGATCGGATCACGACTGCGATCTAATGCAGTCGCAGTGCCAGATCATTGAACGCGAGCAATGCCATTTCGTTAAGTGCATGGCACGATGTGACTTACCGCAATTTTCAAGAGACAAAGTGCTAGCAGTCGTGCCGCCAAAGCGCCATCAATTTGATTCCCGCAAAAACTCAAATTGATCTCAAGAAACGAATTCGCCTGAGGAAACAGGCTCTCCTCAGGCGAAAACAGACGCATCAGCCGGGCAGATTTACCACGGTCCGCGGACCGGATAAACACCGAATTGATCGGTGTGGCTGGGCCAGGCGGGCGTGGGGTACAGCGGTCCGCCGTATTCGCCAGGCACGCCGCCTGGATAGGCGCGACCGAATTGGTGATAGGTGGGCATCACGCGGGTTTGCGCCACGCCCCAGCTCCACTGCGTGTGAGCGCTGGCGGTCGGTGGCACAACCAGCGCCACGGGCGCGCCGTACTCGCGGTGATAGTACGGGCCATGCCACGGTTGCTCAAATGCAAAGCGGCGGGCGCGCATGTCGTTATGGGTTCGAGTGCGTCCCCCCGCTTCAGCGGTCGTGGTCGCACCCCAGACCGCGATCATCGCGGCCAACAGCAGGCAGGTTGTTAGCAGACGCATAGGACATCCCTGGGGGAAAGGATTTTGTGCGGTTGTCGAGCGATTGGCGTCGCCCACTACCACCACTTCACATAGGTGCGGGTCAAACCGCGACCGTTGTCATAGTATTGGTGATAGGTGCGATGATGCTTGTACATAAATTCGTGCGGCATCAGCGGCTGATACGTAATATAGGTGTGGCCCACGTGCGGCGGCACTGGCTTGGGCGACACGTACATCTGCGCCGGGTATCCGCCGCAGGGCCCATGCACGTAGAAGTTATAGAACAAATCTGGCTGCGGATACGCGCGATCGCGGCAGGCACCCGTCGCGCCGGCATACGGATCGACATAGCCGACACCTTGATTGGTGCCGCCGGCCGGGCCATAGGTCACGGCGCCGCCATGAGCAACACCATGAGCACCGCCCCGGCAATGAGGGCAGTTCTCTGCCCGAACCTCGGAAGCAGCCAGCCCAGCGCAGATCAGTGCCGCGGCCAGCGTCGTACGAACAACAAAGCGAAGCATCAGCATGCTCCTTCAGGGTAGGTCAATGGCGAGCCGGAGGCATCGGCGTCCGGAGGGGCGGGCGTCGGGTTTCCGCCGACGTAGTAAGTTGTCGGATACTGCCGATCCTTCCGGTGAAGTCTATTTCCTCCCTGCTTACGGCTTACCTATCTTGTAACGAAGATAGCGGCCGCAGCTTCCCGCAAGGCAGCTACGACGCCTGTCAGAAACGCCGCAAAATCACTACAATCGACACAAATTCACGCTTCTCTTTCGCGCCTGGGATTGGCGTTCATTTGGCCGATATTACGACATCGGCATTGGCATCTGCTCGGTCAAGGAGTTCCCGCATTGGTTACGAAGGCTTCTTCCGCCACGACTTCTGAAGACGACACGGCCCCCAGCAACGGCCAGGCGTCGGCAGGCACCACCAAGCGCCGCGCCACCGCCGAGTCGATGGCCGCCAAGCAAAAAGAGATCTCCGTTAGCGAGTTCTTTGCGAAGAACCGGCACCTGCTCGGCTTCGACAACCCGCGCAAGGCCCTGCTGACCACCGTCAAAGAAGCCGTCGACAACTCGCTCGACGCCTGCGAAGAGGCCGGCATCACGCCCGAGATCTGGGTCCAGATCGAACCCGCCGGCAACAATCGCTACAAGGTCAGCATCCAAGACAACGGCCCCGGGATCATGAAGAAGACGATCCCGCTGATCTTCGGCAAGCTGCTGTATGGCAGCAAGTTCCACCGCTTGCGCATGAGCCGCGGTCAGCAAGGCATCGGCATTAGCGCGGCCGGCATGTATGGCATGCTCACCACCGGCAAGCCGGTGCGCATCGTCAGCAAGCTCTCGCCCAAGAAGCCGGCGCACTATTACGAAATCCAGATCGACACCAAGCGCAACCACCCCGAGATCCTCAACGGCAAGGGAGAAGGCGAAGACATTCCGCCCGGCCAAGAGGGTCACGCTTATATGGAAAAGCGCGGCATCGACTGGCACAACTTTTATCCCACCGCTGAAGAAGGAAAGCAGCCGGACGAAGTCAAAAGCGGCACCCGCGTCACCATCGAACTCGAAGCCAAATTCCATCGTGGCCGCGGTAGCGTCGAAGAGTATCTCGAACAAACTGCCATCGCCAATCCGCACGTCACGCTGCACTACAAAGATCCCGAAGGCGAAGAACGCCACTACCAGCGCGCCACGGAAAAGCTGCCGCCCGAGCCGAAAGAGATCAAGCCGCATCCTTACGGCATTGAACTGGGCCGCTTGCTGGCGATGCTGAAAGACACCAGCGAAGGGACGCTCTCTGCGTTCTTGTGCGAATCGTTCTCGCGCGTCACCCCGGAAGTTGCCAAGCGCATTTGCGAAACCGCCGCCAAAGTCGGCAAAGCCAACATCACCACGCGCTCGAATCCCAAGCGGATCGGCCGCCAGGAAGCCGACGCCCTGTATCAAGCGTTGCAGCCTGAGCAAACCAAGATCGGCGCGCCTTCGACCGACTGCATTTGCCCGATCGGCGAGGAACTGCTGATCAAAGGCTTGTACAAGGTCGTGCCTGGCGAGTTCTACTGCGCGGCCACGCGTCCGCCCGCCGTCTACCGCGGCAATCCGTTCGTGATTGAAGTGGCACTCGCGTACGGCGGAACCAGCCCGGTGCAAAAGGTCACCCTCGAAGCGCTCACCGAACTGTTGTCCGAAAGCGACGCGCGCACGCTACGGCAGTTTTTGCTCAACACCTTTGACGGCATGGGCAGCGATGGCGCCGACCGCATCATGACCGCCGCCAAGATGGGCACGCGTCAATCGCCGGCGCGGCTGAGCAAGGAAGAGATCGCCCAGTTGCACGCCGCCATGCGCAACGTCAATCTCAGCGAAGGTTCGTCGATGCAGGTATTGCGGTATGCCAACCGTGTGCCGCTGCAATTTCAACCCGCGGCGTGCGCCGTGACGCAAAGCGTGATTCAAACCAACTGGCGGTCCTACGGCCTCAATCAATCGCGCGGCAGCTTGCCGCAAGGGCCCGTCACGGTCATGGTCCACATGGCCAGCGTCTGGGTGCCGTTCACCAGCGAATCGAAAGAAGCCATCGCCAGCTATCCCGACATCCAAAAGGAACTGCGGCTGGGCCTACAAGCGGTCGGGCGCAAGCTCGGCATGTTTCTCAACCGCCGCAACAAGGTCAAACAAGAAGGCGAGCGCCGCAGCATCTTCCTGCGCTATCTGAAAGAAGTCGCCTCCGCCGTCAACACC
>JAEZGD010000646.1 GCA_023417165.1 Planctomycetota bacterium | reverse complement strand
ATTCCATTCAACTCGGCAGAGAGCGCGGAAGCTCAGTCTTTTGCTCTGCCGATGGCTTCGCAGATGTACTTGACCGACGGTCCCAAGCAGGAGCCGTGATCGGTATTTTCAAAGCTGCGGTACTCGATCACGTTGTGATCAGTGACCGTGCGGATCATCGCCGCCATGAGCGCGTTCTCTTCCACGCGCGCCGGCCATTCGAGCTTCGGATCGCCGCACAGCAGATGCATCGGCGGCAGCTTCTGATCGGTGTATCGCAGCGGCGCGAAGTCATCGACCAGGATAGGATTGTCGCGGCGGAAGTTCGCCGGGCGAGACTTACCTTGCTCGGCCTGAGCAGCGCCCACGATCGCGAAATGCGTGGTCGCCTGGCCGCTGATCGGAAAGAGTGCGGCGATGTCCGTGTTCTTCCGATCGTGCTTCGCCAGGTACTGCGGATTCATGCCAATCATCATGGCCAGATAGCCGCCGGCCGAATGCCCTGCGACGTTGATCTTGGACTTGTCGCCGCCATGCTTTTCGATGTTGGCGAAAGTCCACGCTGCTGCCGCCGCGGCGTCTTCGATGAAGTCGGGCTTATTCGCCTTGGGGAACAGGCGATAATTCACCGCAACAACGATGATCTTGTGTTTGGTAAAGTCCTCGATGATGTGCTTTTCGCCGCCAGAAAGCCCGCCGCCATGAAACCACACGATGGTGGGCAACTTCTCGTCGGCCGCTTTGTCCGGAATACAAACATCGAGCTTGCAACGCTCGGCTCGATATTGCAAATCGCCACTGCCAGGAAACTCTGGTGAATAGTAGGCAATGTTCTGCAGCCGCTCCGCAGCACACAAGGCTGAGCTTAAGAGCATCAGCACGACCGACAGTAGCGGCTTCATGTTCATATGCAAAAAGTGGATTCCGCCAGGGCGATGGCCCAAACACAAGCATGGGCCACATTTCAACGCACGGGCTTAGGCCATAATATCGTGCACCACGTTACCGAACACATCGGTCAGACGATAGTCGCGTCCACCATAACGATAAGTGAAGCGCTCGTGATCGATGCCCATCAGGTGCAAGATGGTCGCATGTAAATCGTGGATGTGGGTGCGGCCTTCGATGGTATACGCGCCGAACTCATCGGTGGTGCCATAGGTGTAACCACCCTTGACGCCGCCGCCGGCCAACCACATCGAAAACGCCGCAGTGTTATGGTCGCGGCCGTCTTTGCCTTCCGTGTTCGGCGTGCGGCCAAATTCGCCGCCCCAAATCACCAGCGTATCTTCCAGCAACCCGCGTTGCTTCAGGTCGGCCAGTAGGCCGGCAATCGGACGATCGACCGCCGCCGCATTCTTGGCATGGCCACCCACCAGGTTGCTATGCTGATCCCAGTCGATATGGTTCACCACCACACAGCGCACGCCGCGCTCGACAAGCCGCCGGGCGAGTAGGCATTTCTCGCCGTAGTCCTTCGTGTGCGCTTCGCCGATGCCATACATGCTTTGCGTGGCTTCAGTTTCCTTGGAAATGTCGAACGCGTCGGAGGCCACCGTCTGCATGCGGAAAGCTAGCTCGAACGACTCGATACGCGCATTAAGAGCGGAGGTATCTTCGCGTTTGCTGAGATGCTGGGCGTTCAGTTGCTTCATCAGGTCGAGCTGCGCCCGTTGCTCATCCTCGCTGAACGCGGGTTTCATGTTCGGGATCGGCTCTTTGGAACTGAGCAGCCGCGTCCCTTGGAATTCCGCCGGCAAGAAGGCCGAACTAAAGACCTTGGTGATATCGACCGCACCCATCGTGTTGCCCAAGACGATGAAGCCCGGCAGATTCCGATTCTCGGTGCCCAAACCATAGGTCAGCCACGATCCAAAGCTGGGACGCAAGAAGAGACCGCTACCGGTCATCATCTCCATCGTGCCCTGAGCATGGAAAAAGCTGTCGCAGCACATCGAACGGATCAGGCACAGATCATCGACGTGGTTGGCGACATTCGGGAACAACTCGCTGACGTCCATGCCGCACTCGCCATGCTTGGCGAACTTCCAAGGCGAGGGGAAGGCATTGCCTAGCGGACGCGCAATGCCTAGCAGCTTGTTCGTGTTCTTCTCGAGGACCGGTAGCCGCTTGCCTTCCCAGCGCGCCAGTTCTGGCTTCGGATCGAAGGTATCCATCTGCGACGGACCGCCGTTCATGAACAAGAAGATCACGCGTTTGGCGCGCGGTTCATGATGCGGCAGGCTGCGGTTGGCGATTGGTTCGTCCGCAGCCGCCGATTCGCCAAGGAGCGAGGCCAGTCCCACCGAACCAAAACCGCCCGCCAGGCAACCAAGCATTTGTCGCCGATCAAGAATGCCTGATAGCGGCGAGCAAGCGGTTGTGCGCGGGGTCGTCGTCCTTCGGTTCGCCATTTCCTTCACTCCTCAGTAGATACCGTTCTAACGCACCAGGTTGGTCAGGCCTTATCAATCGACGTAAGCAAACTCGTTCGTCCCCAGCAGCGCTTGAATAAATCGTTCCCAAGAGTACTTCGCCACAAATCCCTGCGCCATTTCCAACTCCGTCGCTTCTGGCGAGCGGCCGTAAGTCAGCAACCACAATCGCTCGACGCGCTGTTGGTCGGTGGTCAGCGATTTGTCTTGCACAATCTGATTCGCCAAGCGTTTCGCCGTGTTAATGGCCAATGGATTGTTCATCAAAAACAAGGCTTGCGTGGCGCTCGTGGTTTCCGCTCTCGCAGGCACAATCGACTTGGTGTCGGCACCATCAAAGATCGCGGCAGTCACATCGGTTTTGCGGCGTTCGGCCGCTTCGTACATCGTGCGGCGCGGCATGGCGGCAGCAACCGGTGTGGGAGCGGCCTCGGTGGCCGTACCCGTCGGGGTTCCCAGTCGCAGCAACGAATCGCGCAGTTCTTCGTAGGTGAGACGCCGACGATTCATGTGCGACAACAGGTGATTCTCGGGATCCTGCCGGGCGACGTCCGGTGCGACGAAGCTCGTTTGCTGATAAGTCGACGACAGGGCGATATCACGCACCAGTTGCTTCACCGACCAGCCAGAGGCGATGAAACGATGCGTTAAATGATCGAGCAGTTCCGGATGCGTCGGCTGATCGCCCAGGCGGCCAAAGTTGTCCGCCGAACGAACCAGGCCGCGCCCGACCATTTGCTGCCATACCCGATTCACCATCACGCGCGCGGTGAGCGGATTCTCGGGCGAGGCGATCCAGTCTGCCAATTCGCGACGTCCGCTTTGCGTGGTTCGTTCACCGATCGGCGTTTGCTTCTCGCCTGCCAAAATCACGGGGAATTGGCGGGGAACGATCGCCCCTTCGCGCTGATACTCGCCGCGCAGGTAGATCGGAGCATCGCCAATCTTTTCGCGATTGCTGCCAGGCACGCCTCCTTCCAGGATGGCCACTGCCATGGTTGCCTTGAACTTCTTATTGTTCAGTTCGGCAATCTCCTCGCGCAACTTGGCGATCTCGCCTAGCTCAGGCGGATTGACGTCCCAACCGGCCGTCTGCTGATCGGCAACTAGCTTCTCCTGCTCCATCTTCAGCTTGGCGATTTGATCGTTTAACGTCTTCTTGCTGGCGTCGGTCTTGGCGGCAGCAAGTTGCGTTTCGCGGTCGGCCAATTGCTTGTTGACGTCAGCCAACTTCACGGCTTGCGGAGCCGCTTTGGTGAGCTCGGCGATCTTCGCTTCTGCTTGTGCCACCGCCGCATCTAATTCGCGGTTCTTCGCGTCTTGCTCGGCATTGAGCAGCGGTACTTCTGTCAGATCGTTGCCGAGGCGACCATCGGCGATCAACGTCCCTTTGGCAATGCGGCTGCTAAATAGAATGCCGGCCATCGCGTAGTAGTCGTTCGCCGAGATCGGATCGAACTTGTGGTCGTGGCAGCGGGCACATGCCAGCGTCAGCCCCATCATTTGACGCCCGACGAGATCGATCTGGCTATCGACAATCTCGGCGACCGCCAAGTCGCGACCGACCAGCTCCCAAACGGCGAGCGACATCATACCTGTGGCGGTGATGCCATCGAGCGATGCACCGCTGGCATGCACGCGATCCTTCGG
>JAEZGD010000640.1 GCA_023417165.1 Planctomycetota bacterium | reverse complement strand
CATTAACATTGCCGCGGCGCGCAAGATCGGCATCCTGCCGATCGCTTTCCAAGCCGACCACGCATTTGTCGCTGCCCCCTCGCCGAAGGCCAGTGGCGACGATGATGAGGGCGACGAAGACGAAGACGAAGAGTAACGCGCGATAGCTCGTTGCGCTTTGTCATTTGTTGCAGCGCCTGCGAGGCAGGCGCTGAAGAGAGCCGTAGCTTGTAAGCAGCAGCTATTTGGCCAGGTCGAAATTCAGCGGCATCGCGGATTGGGTGGATATCTCTGCAGTCAGTCCACTCGTGGCTGGATTCGCGTACCGCTCAGGAACCAGCCATTTTACGACCGGTTGCGCTGCCTCTAGATCGCCGGACTCCATGCTGACGACCCCGACCAGGTACTTGCCTGCCGCCAGGCCCGGCCCATGCGCCGTCGTGACGGTGTAGGTGCCATCGCTATTGATAATGCCCGTCCCCGGCAATAGCTCGGGCGTCTGACCTGGCTGGCCCTGGAACTGCACCGTGCCGCTGGTGACCGGGGTGCCATCATAACGAACCGTGCCATGCACCTTCGTCAGGCTGGGCCCCGAACTGCCGCAACCTGCGAAAGTCACAACGCCCAGGCCAAGCAGGAACACTGTATACCAACGATGCATGCCTAATCTCCGGAAGAAGTTGAAAAGCAGAGTTGCAGAATTTAGGGCATTGCAAAGGGCTGGCCGTCGGCGCGATTGCCCAGGTATTGCCAGACGGTGTAGTTCACCGTCTCGGAGAAGGGGCGGATGCTGCCATCGGTCAGCGCCATTTGCACGATGCCAGGATGCTCGCTCTTAAAGCCGGACATCTGTTGATAGCAAGCATTGACGCGGCTAGCGCGCGATTTCGGGCAGGCCGTGAATTGCTTGTGGTAGTTGGGCGGTGGGTTCGTTGAACCACAATGTCCATGCGAAGCAAAATACATGTGCAGCGTGTTGTAGATCGGCAGGGCCTCGCCCAGCAGGAAGGTATTACTGGTGCCATCGCTGCAACCGCTCATATCCAGGCTCTTAGCGCCGCCGTTCGACATTCCATACGCTTGATCGTTGATGCCGCGTCCCAGACGCGTGCCAAGACAATTGATGTTGGGATTCATGGCCGCAATCGGGCAAGCGTTGACATGCATGGGCCCTGCGCTGAGCACATAGTTCGCACCGAGCGATTGTCCGTCCGTAATGGTGGAAGTGTGCGGCGTGTACGTTCCTTCGCGGCTGTTGGGATAGAGCCCCTTTTCTGGATCGCTGGGGCACATCAAAAAGTTCAACTTCACCGCATTGAGCACTACCGGATTGTTGCCTTGGTGATTGAGGACCGAGAAATCGATCTGGCTGTGGATGTTCTGTTGCTCGACAAAAGGAAAGAGTGTTTCAATCCAGGTGTGGCGATGATCGATCGCGTCGCCAATGCCATACATGGCGGCCGGAAAGACACCATGCGTGTCGTGATAGTTATGCATGCCCAAAGCCAGCTGCTTCAGATGATTGCCGCACTGCATGCGCCGCGCTGCTTCGCGCGCGGCCTGGACAGCGGGCAAGAGCAAGGCCACCAGTACGCCGATGATGGCGATGACAACCAATAACTCCACGAGCGTGAAACCCGATCGCAGTCGAATCGACATGAGTATGCCTTTCCTGCAAGAATAGATGGCGGCCACCGAGATGAGGGGGTGGTGGTCATTGCGTTGGTATACCCCACGTTCTTGGGAAAAGCAACGAATTTGCAATAATTTGATTTGCCACCATGGTGGGGTGGAAATGTGGTGGTTTTTACCTGCGTTGTGTGTTTCTTGGAGGGAAGGCAATGAGAAATGCTGCCTTTAGGAGGGGATCCAGGCGGTGGGTGGGAAGCCGGGAGGCATCGCCTGGGGCGTTTACTATACTGGTGCCTGGCATCCTTCTGATGAGCGGGGCAACATTGTGGCGATGGATACAGCGTGTGAGCAGTGCGGACGACCGGTTGCGTTAGCGATGCCCCAGGCGGGCCGCCCATCCCGTTGCCCGGCGTGTCAAAAGGCGGGCGTTCTTCCCCGCCAGCCGCGCACGCCCGCGGCGGCCAGCGATCCGCAGCGGCTAGCGCTTGCGAAGCACGTGCGAGCGGCGTTTCACGGATCCATTCCGCGCAAGCGCACGACGCTGTCGTACCTGTTGGGATTGCTGCTGACGGCGCTGGTGATGTTGCTGCTGCCGCTGGTGTATCTGGCGCTGATTGGCCTGGTGGCGGCAGGCGTCTATCTGCACTTGGTCTACGACGCCTTTTGGCTCGAGACGGTGGAGCCAGAAATCATTGTCCTGTATGCGATGCCTGCCTTCGCAGGGGCGCTGGTGATTTTGTTTTTGATCAAGCCGCTGATTGCGCCGGCGGCGCGGCACGTTGGCACGCGCTCGCTGACGCGCGATGGCGAGCCGGTGCTGTTCGCGCTGGTCGATCAATTGTGTGCGACGCTTGGCGCGCCGCCGCCCCGTCGCATCGATGTGGGTAGCGGCGTGACGACCGCGGTGCGCTTTCAACGTGGCGCGGCGAGCTTGCTGACAGGCGATCGCGTGCTGACGATTGGCGTTTCGCTAGCGGCCGGATTGACCATGCGGCAGTTCGCCGGCGCGCTGGCGCATGAACTGGGACATTGCAGCCAAGGCGTTGGCATGCGTTTGGATTACCTGATTCGCGCGATCAACAACTGGCTCGAGCGCTCGGTCGAGCAGCGCGATCAGTGGGACGAATGGTTGGAAGAAACCGCCGGAGACGTCGACATTCGACTGGGCGTGCTGCTCTATCTGACAATGGGATTGATCTGGCTATCGCGGCGCGTGCTGTGGGTGCTGATGTTGCTGGGCCGATGCGTGAGCGGCATGTTCACGCGCGAGATGGTTTACGACGCCGATCGTTGTCAAGCGAGTGTGGCCGGCAGCGAGGTGTTTGCCGCCACGCTCGATCGCATCGCGGCGCTGGAGGCGGCTTCACGCCAGGCGCATGCCACCTTGAACGCGTTTCGCCGGGAAGGACGCTTGGGCGACAACTTGCCAAAACTGGTAGCGGCCTATGCCACCAGCAATGCAGCGGTCGCCTCAACAAGTGCGGCCCCGACCGGTTGGTTCGACGCACAGCCATCGCGCGAGGCACGTGTGGCGCGCGTCACACGCTCACCTTCGCCCGGCGTGTTCATGCTGGAAATGCCGGCCGCACAGCTCTTTACCGACTTCGAACAGTTGGGCCGCAACGTCACGTGGGACCTCTATCGCTGGAAGTTTGGCGAGTATTTCGCCAAAAGCGATATGCACAATACCGACGAACTGTTGGAGCGGCTCGGCCAGAATCGCCAGCGCGACGAAGCAGTCGAGCAGTTCTGCCTTGGCTTTTTCTCGCCGCTGCGCCAGTGGCAACTTCCCAGCGCTCCGCCGGCGCCGCCCAAGGACGCTAAGCAGGTGTTGCGCCGGTTACAGCAAGTGCGGGAGCAGTTGCCCGCAGCGGCGCAGCGCTATCGACCGCGGTTGCAGCAGTACGCCGCGGCCGATGCCCATCTTTGCGATGCTCGCCAGGCGATCGAATTGCTGTATGCGCAGGTCTCGTTGCAGAAGCATTCGTTTCGCATTCCGACGAACTCGACGGGCGTCGTCTGTCAGGCACGCGATGAAGCGAAGCTCGTGCAAACACGACTAAACGAGAAGCTCAAAGAATTTGAAGGCCTGCTCGGACAGCGCTTGCATGACGCGCTCGAGCTGCTGTTTGTCTCGAGCGTGGCGGCGCGCATCGACGATGCCGCTCGTTTGCGCTCGCAGGCGGTGAAGTGCTATGAGGCGCTGGTGGCGATTTCGCCACAGCTAGAGACGATGACGCAACTGCGCTACGAACACGCGGCGCTCGGCATGCTGAGCACCTATGTACGCCCGCGCGGCAATAGCGAGGCGCTGATCGATTCGATCGAACGCCGCATGCGCGATGTGAATCGACTGATGAGTGAGGCGCGGCTGGAGCTGCAGCGCACCAAGTATCCTTTGGACCACGCCGGCGAGGCGCTGAGCATCGGTCACTATTGCCTTGGCAACTTGCCGCTGCCGCACGACAGCCGCGAGGTGCATCGCGCTGCGGGCACGCTAATCGATGGCTATTTTGCCTTGTATGCTCGCCTGGCGGGGCATTTGGCGGTGACCGCGTTAGAGGTCGAGCGAGCGCTGGGGCTCGCCCCACTGTCGACGGATTAGCTGCCGAATGAAGGACGACGCGCGGCGTCGTCCAGAGTTGAGCTTCCCGGCATGCGGCAGGTCGAAGCATGGCTTCGACCTAGGTCATCACCGTATTCGCACTGCATTACCCGCGTTTCGCCGGGCGTTTGCCCATCGAGGTGTAGATGTCGGCGACTTTGCCGTTGGATTCCAAGGCGATGTGAAAGCGGGTCTCGCCTTCCAACCGATGCACGCTGACATGATACGCCGAGGCATACGTCGCCAGATAAGGACGCTTCTCGGGATCTTTCAGCGGACGGATCTGGCCCCACGAGCCATCGCCAAGGTACGGAACGCCGTACTTGTCGATCAGGCCATTGGTCAGCGGATGCGTGCGCTTGAACGTGTGGTCGTGATGCTCCAGCACCGCATCGACACTATACCGTTCGAAGAGCGGGCACCACTGCGAGCGATTGTCGGCGCCGGTCTTGTCACTGGGGCGATACGACGGATACGCCGGCACGTGATTGGCCACCAGCAAGTGCGGCCGTTCGTAACGTGCAGCGAGCGTTTGGGCCAACCAGTCGGTTTGCGCTCCCTTGATGGGCGAAATATGCCCGGTGTCGAGCATCACGAGGCTGAGGTAATCGCCAAAATCGAGCACGTCGTAGCTGGTCTCTTTATAGAGACCATCGAAGACGCTCAGATAGTGCGGCGCCGCAGAGCGCTTGGGGATCGCGCCATTGACCTCGTGGTTGCCTGGGCAAGCCAGCAGCGGAATCAATCGCCCCTGCGGGTCGATCATGTGCTGGGCGTAATTGTGGACGAACTTCAAAAACGTCTCGGGCGAGCGACCGTTATCGTAGGCCAAGTCGCCGCCGATGAACGTGAAGTACGGCTCTTGCCTGGCCGCGAGAATGTTCGACATCACCGCGTGCTTGCCGGTGCCGCAGTCGCCGCCGGTGACGAACTGGAAAGTGTTGGTGGCCTTGGCCGGCATCGTGCGGAAGCGATGCTTCTTCTCGTCTTCGCTAATGCAGAACTGGTATTCGGTCCCCGGAGTCAGGCCGATCAGTTCGCAGCGATGCACCTTCAACTCGGTATCGGGGAAGGGCTTGGTAATGACATTGGCGGTCTGCCAGGCGTCGGTGTCGAGCGGCGCGTACTTGATGGTCGGAAGCTGGCCCTCGCTACCGATCCACTGAATGACCATGGTGGTCGTCGGATCGGTCCACCACGTCAGGAACAGCGATTCTTTGCTGCTGGAGCGGAGCGGCTTGGGAGCTTCTTTTTCTTTGGCCGGCTTGTCGGCTCCCCAGGTCAGGCCGGCGGCAAACGTCGACAGCCCAAGAGCAGAAGCAGACAGGAATTCACGACGAGGCAGAGCAGGCATGTGGCTCCTCGCAGGCAGGTGGGAAGGATGGGCGAGGCCCCTAGCATAATCGCTTCGGCCGCCTGCTGCGAGTCTAGTGGGGGTGTTCCCGTATTTTCATTTAGCCGGGCCGGCGTCCGTCGGATAAAGGCCGCCAGGGCCTACTACCCTTCAGCACTAGGCGGTTCGATGCCGAAGTCGCGCACGGTCAGCAGCGTCTCTAGCTGATAGCCCTTCGCGGCGAAGGCCTCGCGGCCACCTTCCAAGCGGTCGATGATGGCGATCACGCCGGCGACTTTCAGGCCGGCGGCTTCGACCTTTTCGATCGCCGCCAGCGAGCTACCACCGGTGGTCACGACATCTTCGACGATGAACACGGTCTCGCCAGCCTTGACCGGGCCTTCGACATCGCGCCCCTTGCCATGTTGCTTGGCCTCTTTGCGGACGATAAAGCCCTTGAGCCGCTGATCGCGCGTTCCCGCAATCGTGATGATGGCCGCGGTGATTGGATCGGCGCCAATCGCCATGCCACCGACCGCGTCCGGCATCCGCCCCTGGAGCAACTGTAAAATGCCTTCGGCCACTTGCACCGCGCCGCGCGAATCGAGCGTCAGGCGGCGACAATCGAGGTAAAACTTCGCCTTTTTGCCGCTCGCCAGCGTAAAATCACCGAATTCGAGCGCCAATTCGCGGACCAGGGCAATCAGTTGTTGCTTGTCGTACATGGAACTTGCCTTGTGGTGGGTGGGACGATCGTTTGATAACAGGAGCCGGCGACAGGGCCAAGGGGTAAGGGAAGTTCCAAGAGCCAAGG
>JAEZGD010000143.1 GCA_023417165.1 Planctomycetota bacterium | reverse complement strand
CGCGGCCGCGGTCGGTTCGTTGATGATGTCCATCACATCGAAGCCAGCGATATATCCCGCGTCCTGAGTCGCTTTGCGGCGAACTTCGTCGAAGTAAGCGGGAACGGTCACGACCACCTTCGAGAAGTCGCCGATCTGCCGCTTCGCATCCAAACGCAGCTTGTTCAGCACGAACGCCTGAAGAGCCTCGGGCGGGTATTGGCGTCCGCCGAGCATCTTGTGAAACATGCGATGGCCAAGATCGCGTTTGGCGCATTCGGCAATCGCCTCGGCATCGGTGGCGATGGCTTTGGCGGCTTCTTTACCAACAACGACGGACGCTCCTTCGAACAACACCATCGAGGGCGTGATTTTGTCGCCTTCGGCGTTGTCGAGTGTGACCGGTCGCCCCAGATCGTCTAATCGCGCCACCACCGAGAACGTGGTTCCAAGATCGATGCCCACGGCCGGGGCCGAACGAGTTTTTGACATGCCACCCTTCCAGGTATGACGAAACGCGACGAACGGGGGAGTTGGAGCGGAACTTCTATCTTAATTCCTGCTGCTGGCGAGGGCGAGTCTTCGGTTAGCTGGTCCGAGGCTCGGCCGGTTTTCGGCTAGACAGACGCGAACAGGCAAACCTTACGGACTAGTTAAGGAAGGACTACCTCCCTGGAACAATCTCGCCCGACGCATCAGGCTAGGCCGATAACCATAGAGTGACGGAGCGAAGTTGGCATGGAGGTCAGCCACTTTTTTTTCGGCGAAAGGCCTTCGTATGCCTGTGGACTTCATTCACGCGATTATCGGCGTGCTGTTTTTAAGCGTCTGGGGCGTCATCAGCCTGTTCGCATTGACAGGCAATCCGTCGTCTGGCTCACACGCTTCCGGCTCTTCGCATCACAATCAGTCGCATAAATAACGCGCCTCACCGCTGAGGATTTCGCCCTGATTTTGCGCCACTCCTTCGCACGCCGCGCGCGCTGTAACGACCCACTCACTCTGCATGCAGTCGCAGTCCGAGTTCTGCGGCTTGCGGGCCCTTTCCGCGAACATGTCGCAACTGCCGTGCGTACCAGCAGTTAAGGCGACCGGCAAGATTCTGGCGTCGCGAGTTAAAAGCCGTCAAATCCCCTGATAGCGGCGCGCCAATTGCCCTATAGGTCTTTTACAACCGTACAATAGATAGAAGAACGAGGGCTGCGAGCTCTGTCCCTTGGCAGCGTCGACGGGCCCACCACCGGGAGACGACTACCATGAAATTCCACAAGATTCTCTTCCCGACCGACTTCTCGCACACCGGCGATGCCGCTTTAGCAATGGCGACCAGCATCGCCCGCGATCATGGCGCCAAGCTGTTGATCGTTCACGTCCAGGAACCGCCGGCCTTTTACGGTGGCGGCGAAATGTACTATGGCATGCTTGATCCCACCACCGACGAACTGATCAAGCTCTTAGAGAACGTCAAACCGACCGATCCCAATGTGCAGTACGAACAGCGGTTGCTGACCGGCGATCCGGCCGGCGCGCTGATCGACTTCGCCAACAGCGAGAAGGTTGATTTGATCGTGCTAGGAACGCACGGGCGTAGCGGACTGTCGCGCTTGCTCATGGGCAGCGTGGCCGAGGCAGTGGTGCGCCGCGCTGAATGCCCTGTGCTGACCTTTAAGCATCACCAGGTACCCGCTGCCGTCAAGTAACGGCGCGGGATGTCATTGAGGAGCAACGTCATGAACGCTAACGAAGATTGCATCGCCTATGCCGGGCATTTGAAAGCCGAGCATCGCGAACTGCACCAGCGTTTGCGGGCGTTGCAAAGCGCGCTCAACCAGGTGCAGGCCATCATGATTGATGCGCCGCTGCGCGAGCGAATGTTGCAAACCGCGGAGCAGTTGCGTCAGGATCTGTGGCAACACTTCCGTCAGGAAGATGCCGATGGATGTCTCGAATACGCCGTCAGCCTGGTGCCGGGATTGGCTCCCGAGGCGCGTGCCTTGACGGCCGAGCATCCGGGGCTGTTGGTCACGCTCGATGCGATCATTGCCGAGTTGCGTAGCGCCCAACCGATGGAACTCAGCGTCGGGCACGTAAAACAGAAATTCGACGCTTTTGTCGTCCAGTTGCTCTCGCACGAAGCGCGCGAGAATCGCGTCATCGAACGCGGTTTCAATCTTCCGCTGGACGAATAGCACGCGTCGGCGGCGACGACTCCCGGTCGCGCCGCATCGTGCGCGTGATTGCCAATAACTTCCGCCTTGGGGGCCGCGCGCTCCCACCGAGAGAAAGGATCTGTCATGCCCTGGGTCAAACAAACGGTTGTCGTGCCACTCGACTTCTCGGACGACGCTTTTGCCGCAGTGGACGTCGCCTGCCAAATTGCAGCCGCGCCCGCTCAGGTGCATTTGGTGCACGTGCTGCCGGACCTGGTTCCCGTCGATCCGTCGGACGACGCCTGGCAGACGCTTAACGACGATTCGCGTATCAAGCAGGCGCACCTGGACCTGAGCCAACGTTTAACGGACGAGAAGTATGCCGCGATGCCGCGCAAGGTGCTGATCGGCGATCCTGGGCATTCGATCACCAACTATGCGCGCGAGCTGGGTGCTGACTTGATTGTCATGCCATCGCATGGCCGCACCGGCCTGGCGCGCCTGCTCATCGGCTCGGTGGCCGAACGCGTGCTGCGATTGGCGCATTGCCCGGTGCTGATCCTGCGCAAGGAACGCACGTAGGACGAAGCCGCGCTTTACTGCTTAACGCAGCAGCCACAAGGCAATGCCGAGCGCCACGCTGCCTGCCAGCGTGGCGACCAGGCCGCGCTTCCACCAGAACAGCAAAGCGCACGCGAACAGCGTAATGAGCACCGCTTCGGGTTGCAGCGACGTCCACTGCGGCAATAACAGCCGAAAATGCAGCACGCCTGGCAAGAGTTCGAAATTGCGTTCCGCGACGACCGCAAACCATACGTGCAGCGCAAACCACAGTCCCAGGTTT
>JAEZGD010000625.1 GCA_023417165.1 Planctomycetota bacterium | reverse complement strand
GGCTGGTGTAGTCCGCGGCCTGCAAGTCGGGATAGTACTTCATCACCTGGTCGCTAGTGAGCTGACCCTTATAGATGATGATGCGGCTCGACATGCTCGAGCTGTAATAGAAGCTCTTTTGCTTGATCGTTGTCGCGGCGACGCCGTGATACGCTTGCTTGCGAATCAGGTAAAGTTGGCGACAGAAAGCGGTGCGATCGACGTTGTCGCCGGCTTCGATGAAGACCTGCTCGACCACTGGTTCAGTGGCCAACGCGGAAGGGCCGATATCGGCGGCGGCCGCATCGGTAGGCACCTTGCGCCAGCCGATGAACTTTTGGTTTTGATGCGCGATGTACTTCTCGACGATCTGCTTGCAGATGCGACGATCGTCCGGATCACGCGGCAAAAACATCTGGCCAACAGCGTAGCGCCCTTCTTCGGGCAGCTCACGATTGAATTCTTCGCGCGCAATGCGACGGAAGAACTCGTCCGGAATGGCCGTCATGATACCGGCGCCGTCGCCGGTGTTCTTCTCGCAACCGCAAGCGCCGCGATGATCCATCGCACACAGCATCTGAATCGCGTCGAGCACGATTTGATGGCTGCGCTGTCCCTTGATGTGCGCTACGAAGCCGACGCCGCAGCTATCTTTCTCGTTAGCCGGATCGTACAAGCCGTGCTTCGCAGGAAAATCTGGGTAGGGATTGCTATTCATGACTACACCCAATAGAGAGGACCACATTTGCGAGAACGGACCACGGCGCTGGGGCCTAGGTTCGGACCTAGGCTTTGGCGACACGGTTAGCAGCCGATGCGACTGCGAGGGATGCCTCCCCCGGGTCGTACGGCGGTTCGCTATCGCTTTCGGCTTCGATATCTGTCTTTTCAAACGACCACTCAGCAGCAGACGGCGGCGAAGAAGCGTCGGTCGTTACAGACTGCAGCAATTGCATAAAACGCCGGGCGGTCTTGCCCAGCTCTTTGCCCCGACGCACCACAATGCCGACGGGACGCACCAACTCGATCTCAGACAAGGGCAAGGCGACCAACGTGCCGGCAGCGATCTCGCGTTCCACGGTCGGACGCGGCAACAAGCTGACGCCGGCATCAATCTCGATCGCGCGTTTGATGGTTTCGGTATTATCGAATTCCATCACCACGTTGGTTTCGACCCGCGCGGTAGTGAGCGCCCGATCGATCTCGTGACGAATCTCGAGATTCGCATCGAAGCCCACCATCGCCAGACCATGCAGGTCGCTCATCCGCACGCTGGTCTGCTTCGCGAGACGATGTTGCGGCGCGCAAACCAACACCATCGGCTCTTCGCGCCACGGAATTGCTTTAACCGCGCGCGACGACTTGGGATAGCTGACCAATCCCAAATCCACCTGGTCATTTTCGACAAGTTCGTAAACGCGATGCGGATGCTGATACTGCAGGCGAACGTTGGCGCGCGGGTACTGCGTCATGAAGTCCTGCACGATCTTGTTCATGTGGCTGAGGCCGACCGAGTAGATCGACGCCACCATCACCCGTCCCGAGACTTCTTCGTGCAGGGTGCGAACTTCTTCTTCGAGCGCGTAGTAACGCTGCACCAGCTTGCGGCACCCTTCGTAGAACGCTTCGCCTTCAGGCGTTAGCACGAAGGGCCGCTTCGAGCGATCGATCAGCTTGACGCCGAGGTGCTCTTCCAGGTGGTGCACCATCTGACTGGCGCCCGATTGCGAGATGCCGTTCTCATCGGCCGCCCGCGAAAAGCTGCGTCGGCCAACAACATCGCAAAACACTTTGAGCGATTTGACGTGCATGGGCCGGATGAAGCTTTAATGAAGAAAACGAATACCGCGCAGCTCTAGCATCATCGCGGAGGATATCAGAGTATCGACGCCAGAGGGCATCGTCAACAGGAAGTCTGATAATAAATCGTGGATGTATCAGTATCTGCGATTCTGTGCTGGGACCACAAAACACGCAATTGACTATTACAAAAGCACTTGCGCCACAGAAAATGCCTCTAGCACTCGCGATGTAGCACCCCGCCGACACGAATGGCGCACCCACCCTAGCGACTGGACTTTAAGAATTTGCTAACTGAGGCGTAACTTGCCTGCTAGCCAGCATTTAAAGCATGGCGCGCGGCAATTACGCGCTGCGCAGCCAGGGGGGCGGACTCCGCCAGCGCCGTAAGATGCCCCATCTTTCGACCAGGGCGCGGCTCGGCCTTGCCATAGAGATGCAGCTTCACTTCTTCGAATGCCAGGGCGGCATCCCAGCGGGGCGGGCCCGCCTGCCACACGTCGCCAAGCAAGTTTGCCATCGCGGCCGGGCGATGCTGATGAGCACTGCCCAATGGCAGCCCGCAGACGGCGCGGACTTGCTGTTCAAACTGACAACTCACATGCGCATCGATCGTGACGTGCCCCGAGTTGTGCGGTCGCGGCGCCAACTCGTTGATGAGCACTTCACCATCGGTCGTCACAAAGAACTCAACACACAGTACGCCGACAACATCGAGCTTCTCAAAGACCGTACGCGCAATTTCCACCGCACGGTCGGCCGTTCGTTGGCCAATGCCGGCAGGGACGATCGACACGTCGAGAATGTGATTCGCATGCGAGTTGCGAATCGGACCGTAATAGACAAACTTGCCATCCAGCCCGCGCGCACCAACGATCGAGACTTCGCAGTCGAAGCTGACAAAGGCTTCGTAGATGACTTCGTCCGTGGCGAGCGATTGCCAACCAGCCAGCGCTTCTTCGGCCGTTCGCACCACGCGCTGTCCTTTGCCGTCGTAACCCCACGCAGCCGTCTTCAGCACGCCAGGCAAGCCCAGCGACTGCACGGCAGCCTGCAAATCCTCGGCCGAGCGCACCGCAGCAAACGGAGTCACAGGCACGCCTGCGTTCTTCAAAAAAGTCTTCTCGCGCAGGCGATTTTGCGTAATATGCAGCACTTCTCCGCCGGGGCGAACCGGCGCGAAGCGCTCGCAAGCGCTGGTCGTGGCGGCCGGAACATTCTCGAACTCAAACGTCACCACCGACACGCCGCGCGCGAAGTTGGCGATGGCGTCGAGATCGTCGTAGGCCGCATTGACTTCCAGATCGGCAACCTGCCCCGTGGGCGTATCGCTATCGGGCGACAGCACATGCACGCGATATCCCAAGCGGCGCGCCGCGATGGCGAACATGCGGCCTAGTTGGCCACTACCAAGGACGCCAAGGGTCGAGCCCGGAGGAATATAGTTAGGCATGCCAATGATTGAATGATTCGTCGGGCGTTACAGTTTCAGTTCGCTATTCTTCAGCACGGCGTCGGTCTGTTCGGCGTGAAACGCGGCCAGCTTCTTTCGCAATGCTGCATCGTGGTTTGAAAGGATGCGCACCGCTAACAAGCCCGCGTTCTTCGCACCCGCTTCGCCGATTGCCAATGTGGCGACGGGCACGCCGCCGGGCATTTGCA
>JAEZGD010000526.1 GCA_023417165.1 Planctomycetota bacterium | reverse complement strand
GCCAAAGCGTGAGCCTTAGTGACATCGCGCGTCCAGACGGCAGCTGCCAGGCCAAATGCCGTATTGTTCGCTCGGCGCAGCAGATCGTCGGGATCCTTAAACGATAAGACGGACATCACCGGGCCAAAGATTTCGTCCTTGGCGATGGCCATGTCGTCGGTCACGCGCGTGAACATCGTCGGCTCGACGAAAAAGCCGCGGTTGCCAAAGCGTTTGCCACCGGTGACGAGTTCGGCCCCGGCATTTTTGCCCAGGTCGATATACTTCATGATCTTGTCGAACTGCGCCTGATCAACCTGCGGCCCCTGCTCGGTCTGGGGATCGAGTGGATCGCCGAGGCGGCGGCTCTGGTTCATGGCGGCGACCTTCTCGACGAACTTGTCGTGGATCTTTTGCTCGACAAAGACGCGACTGCCGGCCGTGCAGCACTGGCCCTGGTTGAAGTACAAACCAAAGTGTGCGCCGATCGCCGCGGCATCCAGGTCGGCGTCAGCAAAGATGACGTTGGGACTTTTGCCGCCGAGTTCGAACGTCACACGCTTCAAGGTCGCCGAGGCTTCGCGCATGATGTGCTGCGCGGTAGTACCTTCACCGGTGAAGGCGATCTTATCGACGCCTGGATGCTTGACGATCGCCCCGCCCGCTGTCGGTCCATAGCCAGGCACGATGTTAATCACGCCATCGGGAATGCCCGCTTTTTGCGCCAGCCGCGCCATGCGTAAGCAGGTAAGCGGCGTTTGCTCAGCAGGCTTCATCACAATAGTACAACCCGCCGCGAGCGCCGGGCCCCACTTCCATGCCGTCATGAGCATGGGAAAGTTCCACGGAATGATCTGGCCCACCACGCCGACCGGCTCTTTGCGCGTGTAGCAAAAATAGTTGCCGCGGACGGGAATCGTTTGTCCGTGGATCTTGTCGGCATAGCCGGCGTAATAGCGCAAGCAATCGATCACCAGCGGCAGGTCGGCATTGCGTGCATCGCGCACCGGCTTGCCGTTGTCGAGCGATTCGAGCGCCGCGAGCTCGTCAATTTCACTTTCAATCAAATCCGCCAGGCGAAACATCAAACGGCCGCGATCGCGCGCATCCATGCGGCTCCAAGGCCCGTTTTCGAAAGCATCCCGCGCGGCGCGCACAGCATCGTCCACATCGGCCGCATCCCCTTCGGCCACCTGGGCGATCACTTCTTCCGTGGCGGGATTGATCGTTTCAAAGGTTTTGCCGCTTTTGGCCGGTACCCATTGGCCGCCAATGAAGAGAGACGTCTGGTGCACCACCGGCTGCGACTTATAGGGAGAGGTAATCGTCGCCATCGGAGCCTCCATGAATAAAGTTTGTTGTGTCTGCTTTCATTCTACAAACTAGCCGCGCGGCAAAACAATCAGTCACGTGTATCGGGTGCATATCGAGCGCTGCTAGTAGTAGTCCTCGCGTGCTGTTGCGAGAGCAATAACTACCTAGCTGCGCAGTGACATTCCCTTGCTGCTGGCGCGCGAGCGTTCACCCCAGGTTCATGCGTGTTTGCGGGATAGCTGCATGCCCCTCGCGGCAGCGTTCGAGGACGATTGCCGGTTTCGCCGCCAGCGGTTGGCCTCTAAAATGAATGAACGATGTCGTGCTTCGCCCTTCTTCCTTTGCTGACGAGTCCTACCCATGCCTTTCCGCTTAACCTGCCTTGCTTTTGTTGTTTCGCTGGCATTGTCCGCAGGCGTTTTCGCCGCCGAGCCAACGCAACCTTCGCTTGCCGAGGTCAAAAAGGCCGTCGATAGCAAGCAGGCGGTATTGGTTGATGTGCGTGAAAAGCGCGAATGGGATAGCGGGCACATTGAAAATGCCGTCCTGGTTCCGTCAAGCGAGTTGCGCGGGCCAGTCGACACGAAATGGCTGAAAGCCAAATTGCCCGCCGACAAAGTTCTGTACACGTACTGTGTCGTCGGCAAGCGCGCACAGGCCGCGGCGAACATCCTCGAGAAACACGGGTACGAAGTGCGCAGCCTGAAGCCTGGCTATAAAGAACTGCTGGAAGCAGGTTTCCCCAAGGCGAAGGATTGAGTGTGCTGATGCTGCTGGCAGAGACTACCCTGAGCGCCGCTTGGATGAAACCGGCCGTCACCATCGGTTGCCTGGCGGCGTTGTGGACCTGGGAGACGATTCATCCGTTCCTGGCGCGACCGCGCGGGCGGATTCGTCACGCGGCGCACAACGTAGCGATCGCAGTCCTCAATACCGTCGTGCTCGCGATCATATTCGCCGGCGCGACAGTTGGTGTGGCGAACTGGGCGACTCACCAACGTGTTGGCTTGCTACACATCTGGGAGTTGCCTGCTATGCTGCGATTGCTGCTGGCGATTCTTCTGCTCGATGCCTGGCTCTATGTGTGGCATTGGGCAAACCACCGCTTGCCGCTGTTGTGGCGTTTTCATCGCATGCATCACGCCGATGACCAAATGGATGTCACGACGGCCACGCGATTCCACCTCGGCGAACATCTGGGCTCGGCGACGTTACGGCTAGGTTTGATTCCCTTGCTGGGCATCGAGGCCTTTCACCTGCTGGTCTATGAAACGATGGTGGTCGCCATGACGATGTTCCATCATGCCAATATCTCGCTAGGACGTTGGGACGCCGCCCTGCGTTGGCTGATCGTGACACCCGACATGCATAAGATCCATCACTCGCATCTGCCCACGGAAACCAATTCAAATTACTCGACCGTCTTCTCTTGGTGGGATCGTTTAGCGCGCACGTTTCGCATGCGGGACGATTGCTCCACGCTTCAATTCGGCTTGGACGAGTTTCGCGACAAGCGTTGGCAGACCGTCAGCGGCATGCTGCGAACACCGTTCATCCAACCGCCGCGGCATGAAGACGGACGAGTTGGCTAGCAACAATGCTGGTAGAGGACGAGCCTTATCGAGTACACACAATCGTTTCATTCCCGCCTGGCACGCGGGAACTACAGAGATTCGAGCAACTGCCTGGCGGCGGCGTTGTCAGGCGTTTGCTCAAGCACACGCTGTAGCTGCTGGCGTGCTTCGTCGCGTTTGTCAGCGAGCAGCAACGCCTGAGCGTACACCAGACGATACTCGGCGACGGTCGGCTCGAGTTCCACCGCTTTAGCAAGCGCGGCGAGCCCTGCAGGCATATCACTGGCGAGTGCTTCGCGGCCATACAGGAATTGAATGACCGCCAATTCCGGCGCGCGTTCCGCGTCACGTTTTAGCAAGGCCAACTCGTCAGCGCGCAATGCCAAGACTTCGCTGCGCACCGATTTATGCTGCTCGACAGGAATGATGCCATCGGCGGCTAGTGCTTCGAGCAGCGCGGCCAATTGCCCGCGTGCGCCCAGCGATTGCGGTTCGACGCGCATCGCCTGGCGATAGGCAGCTTCGGCCGCTTCGACGTCCCGCATTTGTAATTGCAAGTCGCCAACAGCCAGGTGCGCGCCGGCTCGATCATTGTTGGCCATCAGGCCTTTGATCCATTCGTTGAGCGTCGTCTGCAGCAGATTGCGCTGCTTGCCACTCAGCAACTCGCTGGCATCGGCAAGAGCGCGCGCGGCGGTGCGACGCACGACGAAGTCAGGATCTTCCAACAGCGGGCCCAGCAACCGGGCGCGAGCGGCTGGCGATAGGCCCAGGAGATTGGCGGCCGCAGCTGTGCGCACCAGCGGATGCCGGTCATCGAGTTGCTTTTCCGAGCCTTCGATCATCGCTTCGCTGCCGAATCGTCCCCACTCGGTTAGCGCCGTCGCCCGGACGATGGCGGGAAACGTTCGATAGCGCACCACTTCGGCCAGAAGTTTTTCCGCTTGCGGAT
>JAEZGD010000525.1 GCA_023417165.1 Planctomycetota bacterium | reverse complement strand
ATACTGAACAGCGCGCGTTTCCGATCTTTCAGTTGGCGCAAGTACTGGGACTACAGCCTAGCGATTTGGCGAACCTCTCGAAGCACGATTGGTCGTGGCTGTTAGCAGAGATCGAGTCGTTTCCCAGTATCGAACGTCGGCGGCTCTTTCATGCCGCTTTCGAGCGGCGCTATCGTACGCAGGTGCTGGACGCTGTGAGCTTGCATGCTGCGCGTCGCTTCCAGCGGGTCGAGAAGCCACGCTTTCAAATCATTTGCTGTCTCGACGAGCGTGAAGAGTCGTTTCGCCGGCACCTGGAAGAGATCGCGCCCGATGTGGAAACCTTCGGCGTGGCGGGCTTTTTCGCTGTGGCGATGAACTATCGCGGTGCAGGCGATGCGCACTTCGTGCCACTATGTCCGGTGGTGGTGCGGCCGCAGCACTGGGTGGCCGAGACGGCCGTCTATTCACTCGACGACACCGATCGTCGCCGGGCGAAAACGCGGCGACTACTCGGTGCGGCGTCGCATCGCCTGCACCATGGCAGCCGCACGATTGCCCGTGGCGCGCTGCTCACTGCAGGGCTAGGCGCATTGGCTGGCATTCCGCTGGTAGCGCGCGTGCTGTTTCCGCGATTGACGTCGCGCATTCGTCGCTCGGCCAGCAAATGGGTGCAGCCGCCTTCGATCACTCAGCTTGATTTGGAACGCAATGGCACCGAGCCGGGTCCTGAGGAAGGTCACTATGGCTATACGCTCGACGAGATGACTAACATTGGCGAACGGATGCTGCGCGATATTGGACTGACTACGTCGCTGGCGCGCGTGGTCATCGCCTTTGGCCATGGATCGAGCAGCCTGAACAACCCACACAAGTCAGCCTATGACTGCGGCGCGTGCGGCGGCAATGCAGGCGGTCCCAATGCTCGCGCCATCGCCAGGATGCTCAACGACCCACGCGTGCGTCATCTGCTTAAGCAGCGAGGCTTGGCAATTCCGACCGAAACCTGGTTCGTGGGAGCCTTGCACAACACCTGCAATGACGAGATTACCTACTACGACCTCGATCGCCTGCCACCTTCGCATCGCAAGGAATTCGACGAGATTGACGATCAGGTTCAAGAGGCTTGCGAACGTAACGCTCACGAGCGAGCACGGCGTTTTGCCTCCGCACCGTTGACGTTGTCATTCAAAGCGGCCAAGCGGCATGTGGAAGGTCGCGCCGAAGATCTCGCGCAAACGCGTCCTGAATGCGGCCATGCCTCTAACGCCGTTTGCTTCGTCGGGCGCCGCAGTCGTGTGCGCGGGCTATTTATGGATCGGCGCACCTTCTTAACGTCGTACGATCCTACGGAAGACTCATCCGACCAGGCAATTCTGACGCGCATTTTGCAAGCGGCGATTCCGGTCTGCGCAGGCATTAATCTGGAATACTACTTCTCCTACGTCGATCCGATCGGCTGGGGCTGCGGCACAAAGTTGCCGCATAACGTCGCTTCGCTGCTGGGCATTATGGATGGCGCGGCGAGCGATCTGCGCACCGGCTTGCCTTGGCAGATGGTCGAGATTCACGATCCCGTGAGACTGCTGTGCGTGATTGAAACCACGCCTTCAGCCTTCGAAAAGATTATGGCGGCTAACGAAGGCATTGGCCGCGTGTGTCGTAACGGCTGGGTGCAGGTGGCGACGCTGAGCCCCACCGACGACACCATTCATGTGCTTCGCAATGACCGATTCGAGCGCTATACAGCCACCGCCAAACAGCTACCGCAGGTGGCCGCGTCGGTGGATTGGTATCGAGGCTGGCGCGACCATCTTGGCTTCGCGCAAGTCGTTGGCTGAACCGTAGCACACCGTGCTTTCGGTCTGGAACGGAGAGTGTTCTTTGATTGAGCAAATTGGTTTATCGGTCGTGATCATTCCCGCAATGCTACTGGCGCTGCTGGGATTGCCGTCGCTGGTGGCGCGCCCATTGTCGGAAGCGGTCACGGGGCGACTGGTGCAATTGGCGTGCGTGCTAGGCCTGGCGGCGGCGTTGACGGTGCTAGGCTGGATGTTGCTGGTGGGCAACCGCGGCATGCCGGTCGAAGTGGGACACTGGGTGCAAGTCCCACATTTTCAATTCTCTCTGAAGTTTGTTTTCGATCGGCTTTCCGTGCCGTTCGTGATCTTGTCGTTTTTGCTGTGCGGTATCATCGGCGCGTTTGCGAACCGGTATCTGCACCGCGAGCCTGGCTTTCATCGCTTCTTTGTCTTGTTTGCCGTGTTTCTGCTGGGCATGGTGGTGACATCGCTGGCCGGCACGATCGAGACCTTGTTCCTAGGCTGGGAACTGGTTGGTCTGTCATCGGCGTTATTGATTGCCTTCTTTCACGAGCGCGTCAGTCCAGTGCGCAACGGCCTGCAAGTGTGGGCCGTCTATCGCGTCTCGGATGCGGCGCTGCTGATCGCGGCAGTGATGCTGCATCACTTGAACAGCCACGGCGACTTTGCGGCCTTGTTCGGCGATGCCGCAGCCTGGCCGGCAGGGCAAGCCAGCGTCAGTCCGCAAACCGCATTGATCGTGGGCTTGCTGCTGTTGTTAGCCGCAGCCGGCAAGTCGGCGATGGTGCCGTTCTCGGGTTGGTTACCGCGCGCCATGGAAGGACCGACTCCTTCGAGCGCTGTATTTTATGGCGCGCTGTCGGTGCACTTGGGCGCGTTCTTGCTATTGCGCGTCAGCCCGCTCCTAGAAATTTCACTGCCGCTACGTATCGCTGTGATTGGCGTGGGCCTGGCGACGGCTATCTTTGCCGCGATTTCGTCTAGCGTGCAAACCGACATCAAGTCCGCGTTGTCGTTAGCTTCGTTGACCCAAGTCGGTCTGATCGTCGTTGAGATCGGTCTTGGCCTGCATTACCTGGCGCTTGCGCATATCATTGGCCATGCCAGTTTGAGAACGCTGCAGTTCTTACGCGCAGGGTCGGTGCTGCAGGATCTGCGCATGCACGAAAACGCACTTGGCCAATCACTGGCAGGGCGGCGCAAACGCTTGCCGTGGCTATCCGAAAACATGCGTTTGCGTTGCTATCGCTTTGGTCTGGAACGTGGCTATTTAGATGACTATTTGGCCGCGGCGATCGCGCAGCCGTTGCTGACGCTGTTTCGCGCATGCGACGCATTGGAACGCCGCTGGACCGACTTCTTGGCCGGTGGGCAATCGCGTGAGTCCGATCGCTTGACGCCTGCTACTTCGTCTTTGGAAGATCTGACATGAATCTTTCGCACGTCCCTTGGCTCGAAGCGGCGGTGCTGTTGCCGCTGCTAGGGGCGATCTTCGTCGGCCGCCTGCGCAATAACGAAACCGCGCGCGCGCTGGCGCTCGGCTTCTCGGGCGCGGCCTTTTGCTGTGCGATGCTTGCCTGGCAACAGTTCGCATTTGGTCACGCAGCGCCGCCAGATCTATTGCACGATTGGACCGCGGGGCGGGTGGGCTTGTCGCTCGACGCCCTGAGCGCGCCCCTGGTGCCGCTCACCGCGCTGTTGTTTGTGCTGACGACGCTGGTCACTTTGCGCACGAAGATTCGCCGATTCTCGTTCGCATGGAGCCTATTCTCAGAAACAGTCGTGCTGGCGACATTGGCCAGCCA
>JAEZGD010000490.1 GCA_023417165.1 Planctomycetota bacterium | reverse complement strand
ATCCGCAACCGACAAGTAATATCGGCAGCACTGTCTGATGACGCTGGTTGCGCTGAGGGCTCGGATCCAGGCCGGACTACCTACACGGAAGTCCCCTGCTCTGCTCTCGCAACGGCGTGCCTCATCTGCCTGGCTCGAAGGCGACGCAATCCGCCGGCGAGCAACGAGATCGCACACCACCGCATTTGAAAAGCCCGCCGCGATCGAAAGCTCGATCAACACCCAGTGCGGCGCCGGCAGTTCAAGACGCGATTCGGCAGCGCTCGCGGATTGCATAGCGCAAAGACATTTTCTCAGGAGGGGGAACTCATGCGACGTTTGATTGTTGGATTGGCGATTGGTTTCGCCACGCTGACGCCGACGTGGGCGCTTGCCAACGACCAGCAAATCGCCCAAACCATCATCCAAAAGCTGGAACAGCAAAAGCAAGCTGGTCAGCTCAGCGGGTTTGGAATCGATCTGCAAGTGGACAATGGCACTGTGTTCATGAACGGCCGTGTCACTTCGCCCGAGCAGCAGCAGATCGCGTTGGGCATTGCCCAGCGGACCGCTGGCGTGAAGGAAGTGGTCAACGGACTGAAGATCACCGACGCGCCGGCCGCCAAGCCGATGATGGCGCAAGCCGAAGCCAAGCAAGGCGGCATGTTCGCCAACATTGGCAGCTCGATGAAGAAGGCCCTGGGCGCGGATGACGTGCAACAGGTCTCGAACGTCGAGCCGATCAACGCTCCGAAGACCAGCGTGCTGAAGAAGTCGGCCGCGAAGCCCGCGCCGTCTTATACGGCCGAAACGGGATCGGGTGTGACTGGCCAAACCCGCTTGGTGTCGGCTCAAGAGCCGCCGACTCCTGGCTATTTGACGCCGGCCCCGCAGCCGCAGATGGGCGTCAACCCGGCCTATCACCAGGCCGCTCGGGCGCAGCAGATGCCTTACCCGTTCGCTCAGACCTCGGGCTATCACGCCGGCCAGGTTGGCCCCGTGGGCGGTCCGGTGCCGTCGATGCCGAGCGGCGTGGGCGTGGCTCCCGCTCGCTATGATCATCCCAATATGCCCGGCTATGCGTGGCCGAGCTATGCCGCTTACCCGAACTATGCGGCTGTGACCTATCCGAAGCAGTACAGCCCGACCGCCTGGCCTTACATTGGCCCGTTCTATCCTTATCCCCAAGTGCCGCTTGGCTGGCGCAAGGTGACGTTGGAATGGGATGACGGCTGGTGGATGCTGGACTTCAAGGATCAAAGCCGCCACTGGAAGCCTTACCGCTAAGTCGGCGAATTGCGTGACACCTCCAAGCTCCGGCCGGGCGAAAGCCCGGTCGGGGTTTTTGGCTTTTGGGAGCTTGTTATTTGCCACTGGCCACTTGTTCTCGGTTGTGCAACTTTCTGCTGACAACCACTGGCAAATGACCAACGGCAAATGGCAAATAACCGACAAATTCCGCAAGTTCGGCACAAATTGACACGATAACTACTCTCAGCAGGTAAGTTGCGCCGGCCAGGCGTGTATTTGGCGGCCTGGTCCGGAACGGAGGTTCGCAGCCCCTGTTGGTCTTCGCTTCAACAAGCGAAAAGCATCGAGGATCATCATGACCCGCATGTTCTATCCTGCCGCTGTCCTGGCATTCACAGCTCTTCTGACGCTCGGCAACACCGGTTGCATGACGTGGGGCGTTACCGTCGGTCCTAACCTCGGGTTCGTGTCGATTCCGATCCCGGTTAGCCCGTACTTCCAGGACAAGAAAGAAGACGAGTTCTGGATGCAAGAGCGCTATAATCGGGTGCCCATCCTGGGACCGATTACCGCCGGCGGCCCTGCGGTGGCTCTGGATCCGCCTTCGGATGACGAAGTGATGCGGGCCCTGGAGCGTGCTGTGCCGCTCGAGGGCGGTCTGCCTTTGTTGCACGAAGTGCAGCGGAACAACGTCCGCATCGTCAAGGAAAAGATCGCCGACTACGTCGATCCGCCGCGCCACGTGCCGGTGATTGGCCCGGCTCAGTTGCACCACGCTCACTACAAGTGCACGATTTACTACACCGAAGTGGTCCGCGTCGGTTGGCCAGTGCCGCACACGCTGGTTGACGAAGATGAACGCGAAGTCATCTACATCGACCATAACCACTTCCACATGGTGGGCAACGTCGACACCGGTGCGGGCGCCGAATTCTAAACTCGCCTGCCGACTTGTGAGTCAAATACAAACGGGAAGCCAACTTGGCTTCCCGTTTGGCATTTCTTGCCCGATGTTTATTCGGCCCATTTGGCCAATAGCGCGGTCTGATCCCAGCAGTCCCAGGCTTCGACAATCTGGCCTTCGCGCACCGTCAGCCAGGTGACGCCAGGCAGCACCCACGAGCGGCCCTTCGCAGGAATGCCAAACGCATCATGTTGGTGTGTGCCGCTGGCTCTCCAGCGCACGGCGGCCTGGTCACCATCGGCCAGCACCTGCTCTACCTCGACCTTGAGATCGGGACAGGCGGCCAGCATCGCGATGTGATAGCCTTCGATGTCGCTTAGCTGCGAATCGCGAAACGCCATATGCCCAACAGCATTCGGCGCACTTAGTTCGCGAATTGCTTCTCGGCGACGTTTGCCCCACACTTCGTCAAACCACAGGCGTCCCAACTCGGCCGGCGTGATCATCGGTCGTTGCTCCTAAAAGTGGCTGTCACTGGCTGCCCGCTCATTAAATCGTGTCAGGGGCGGCAGTCAAACAAAATCCTCGTTGATCGCCCTTGGGCCACGCTGAACGATCGCCGGTCATACCTGCCAGGGATGTAACGTGGATTCCGGTGAGAATCGCAGGCAACGTGCGAGGCACACCGTTTGCCGGGTAAGTCTAAAGCGGTTCTCCGATGCCGGGCAGACGTGGCCATGTGTTGCGTTCTGCCCGGCATTGGTTGTTTCTTGCGGGATCAGTTGAGGAAGTGGCACGCGAAGCCGCTCCGGCGCAAAGAGAATGGGAGGAGGACGAAACGAAGAAGGCCGGTGGAGATTCGATTGGCTGCATTCCGCCTTGCTGCTTTCCCTCTTACCTTCCTTCGCGTCTTAGCGGCTTCGCGTGACACCTCGACGCATCCTGACTTAGTAAGTCGCTCAACGTACAATCGAGCGGATGGAACCTTCGTACAGCTTTGCCACCACGCGCTGGAGCATTGTTTTGGCGGCTGGCCAGTCGCCGGAAGAAGCGTCGCGCGCTGCGCTGGAGACGTTGTGCCGCGCGTATTGGTTTCCCATCTATGCGTATGTCCGCCGCCGCGTAGCTCAAGCGGACGATGCTCAGGAGCTCACCCAGGCGTTCTTCACCGCGCTGCTTGAACGCAACGCTTTGGCGGCGGCTGACCCCGATCGCGGTCGCTTTCGCGCCTTTCTGCTGACATCGTGCAAGAAC
>JAEZGD010000314.1 GCA_023417165.1 Planctomycetota bacterium | reverse complement strand
ACATTCCACTGAGTGCGCAGGGAACCAATGAAGTCGCTCAAACCGTCAACGAACTTGCGGATGTACCCCTGGAAATGGTGTACAGCGCGCCCTGCCAGTGTGCCGAGCAAACCGCCGAGGCAATCGCTTCGTCGCATCGCACCAAGGTCAGGGTCATCGATGAGTTGCAGAATTTGGACCACGGGTTGTGGCATGGCAAGCTGATCGAAGAGGTCCGCCAATGCCAGCCCAAGGTCTATCGCCAATGGCAGGAGCATCCCGAAACGGTATGCCCCCCCGGTGGCGAAACCCTTGGCGAAGCCCAGGAGCGGCTCCGCACGGGGCTTGGTAAAATCCTACGAAAGCATCGCGCCGGCGTGATCGCCGTCGTGGTTCCAGAACCGGCCGCCAGCCTCGTTCGCTGCATCCTTGAGGACAGCGACGTCGGCAACCTTTGGAAGGCCGAATGCGACCACGGTGGCTGGCAGTCGATTATCATCGAGCCCGAGAAAGTCACTGCGTCGGCCTAAGGCGACAGTAACGACACCCATTCGCGTGCTGGCCCAACCAGGGCCCGCACCACCCGATACGACATGCCCCCACCAGAACCACTTGCTGGCGAGCCGGCCGTGCCGATCGTCGATAGTCCGGTTGCCGTCAACGGTAATGCCGCGACCGAAGCCTCGACATCCAAGCGGCGCGCCAAGCGCGGTATTCCCGAAGGGTTATGGCTGCGCTGCCCTGGCTGCGGCGCAGTGATCTTTCGCAGCGAAGCGGAAAAGCGGCTGAACACTTGCCCCGAATGCGAGTATCACTTCAACGTCGGCGCTCGCCAGCGCATTGATCAGGTGCTGGACGAAGGGACGTTTGAAGAGTGGGACGCCCACCTGATGCCGACCGATCCGCTCGGCTTCAAAGATCAAAAGGCGTATGCCGACCGGATCGTATCCGAGCAAAAGCGCACTGGTCTGCGCGATGCTGCGATCACCGGCCACGGCATGATTCGCGCGCGTCGTGTGGCGTTTGGCGTCACCGATTCGGCGTTCATCATGGGCAGCATGGGTTCGGTCGTGGGCGAGCGCCTGGCGCGACTCGTCGAGCGCGCGACCGAAGAGAAACTGCCGCTCATCATCGTCAGCGGCTCGGGCGGCGGCGCTCGCATGCACGAAGGCATCTTGTCGCTGATGCAGATGGCCAAGGTCTCGGCCGCCCTCGCGCGCTATGATAGCGCCGGCGGCTTGTTTATCAGCGTGCTGACCAATCCCACGATGGGCGGCGTGGCGGCCAGTTTCGCCTCGCTGGGCGACGTCATTTTCGCTGAGCCGAAAGCTCTGATCGGGTTTGCGGGTCCGCGCACCATCAAAGCCACGATTCGGATTGAGTTGCCCAAAGGCTTTCAAACCAGCGAATTCTTGCTCGAACATGGTTTCGTCGACCGCATCGTCAGCCGCGCGAAACTAAAGAGTGAAATCGCGCGCACGATCGACTATTGTGGTTGGTAGCGAACCCACATCGATGTTTAGCTCGCCCGCGGCGGGCTAAGCGGCGAGGGATCAAGCCAAGTTGGACTTCGGAACAGGCTCCATGGCTTTCCTCGATAATTTCAAAAAACTCTTCAGCTCTCAAGAGAAGCTGGATGTCTCCGCGCGCTTCGATCTTTTGCGTGAAGCCGTTGCGGGCACGATGTCGAGCTTCTTCATGGCGCGCGAACGCAAGACCGGCAAGATCTATGGTCTGAAGATTCTCGACCCCGAGAAGACGCAGCAGTTCGAGGCCCGCTTCAAGGGACTGAAGAAGCCGCCTGAAGGCAAGGTGGCGATGTCGATCAAGCACCCGCGCATCGTCGAGACGTATGAGTACGGTCTGACGACGCGCGGCGAACAGTACATCATCATGGAGTTCGTCGAAGGGACCGGCCTGAGCCAGGTGCTGTACCTGCGCGATCGGCAGATCATTGGCAAACGCGTGAAGCTCTTGCGTGACATGGCCGAGTCGATCGACTTCGTTCACAAAAAGGGCTTTATCCATCGCGATATCTGCCCGCGCAACTTCATCGTCGCTCCCGACTTCAACTCGCTGAAGCTGATCGACTTTGGTCTGACCTTGCCCGACACCGAACCGTTCCGTCAGCCTGGCAATCGCACGGGAACGCCGCTGTACATGGCTCCTGAAGTGTTGCGCCGGCGACTGACCGACAAGCGTCTCGACGTGTTTTCGTTTGGCGTGACGGCCTATCAAATGATGACATTCGAACATCCGTGGCCCGTTGGCGACGCCACCGGAATGGCCGCACTGACGCACGACACCGAACCGCCGCGTCCGATTAAAGAAGTGAATCCCAAGCTCTGCCCGATCTTGGCCGATGCCATCATGAAGTGCATCAGCGCCCGACCAGAGAACCGCCCCGAGTCGATGGAAGAGTTCCTGAAGCTCATTCGCAAGGTGCGCGGCGAAGAAGATCAAGCCGCGGTCCCAGGCTAGTCATGTTTCATTTCGATCGCGGCCTCAAGCTCACGCAGTTCGATCTGGCGATCGACGCGCGCCGCCGCCAGCCGCGTGGTTTTATCTCGCACGCGCATGCCGATCACATGGCGCGTCACGAGTTGGCGTTCTGCACGCCTGCTACCGCCAGGCTTTATCACCATCGCCATGGCGTGCGGCCCGTGGTGGAGTTGCCTTACTTGCAGCCACGCGAGTTTGGCGAGACGCGACTCACGACTTATCCCGCCGGGCATGTGCTCGGCTCCGCGATGCTGCTCGCGGAAACCGCAGGGCAATCGCTCCTCTACACCGGCGACTTCAAGCTCGGGCCATCGCTCACTGCCACCGAAGCGCAACTGCCGCATGCCGATGTGCTGGTGATGGAAAGCACGTATGGCGATCCTGCCTATCGTTTGCCGCCGCGCGAGCAATCGATCGAGCAACTGCTGGAGGCAGTGCGCTCGGCGTTTGCTGAAGACGCGACGCCAGTCATCCACGCCTATGTCCTCGGCAAGGGACAAGAGGTGACGCGCATCCTGACCAGCGCCGGCATTCCTGTGCTGCAACATCCGCTGATGCATGCGGTCAGCGAAATCTATAAGGCGTGCGGCGTCGATCTCGGCGACTGTCGCCGTTACGAAGGCGAAGCCTTACCAGGGCATGCCGTGATCGTACCGCCGGTCCATCAAAAGACGTGGCGCGTGGCGGGGCTCAAACACATCCGCACGATCGCCGTGACGGGCTGGGCCCACAATCCACGCGGCGGCTTTCGCTTACGCGTGAATCACGCGATTCCACTCTCGGACCACGCCGACTTCGATCAACTGATCGAGTGCGTACGCCTCGTCGCACCGCGCACGGTGCTGTGCACGCACGGCTCGCCCTCGTTCGTCGAACGCTTGCGCGAACGCGGCTTTAATGCGCACGTCCTCGATGAACGCGCTCACGCACACATCTAACAGCCGGCGCGCTTACTTCATCAGCTTGAGAAACCGCTCGTAAGCATAGTTCCACATCTCGGGCCGATGCGGCGTGTATTCGTGCACTTCAAAGCTACGCTTGATAATCTGCCGGGCGGTGGCGATCGAATCGATCTCGCCTGCGGCCACGGCCTGCATGGCGACGTTGCCAATAGCGGTCGCTTCGACAGGCCCGGCAACCACGCGGCGATTGGTGGCATCGGCCGCCATCTGGCACAGCAGTCGATTGCGGGTGCCGCCGCCGACGATATGAATCGTATCGATCCGCCCGCCGGTGAGTTGCTCCAGCATGCCGAGCACCATGCGATAACGCAGCGCCAGGCTTTCGAGCGCGGTGCGAATCACGGCCCCTTCATTCTCCGGCGCAGGCTGGCCACTGTTGCGGCAGTACTCGCGAATCGCCGCCGGCATGTCGCGGGGCGCGGTGAAGCACGGATCATCGGGATTGATGAGCGACACCAGCGGCGGCTCGTGCTCGGCGCGGCGCACCAGTTCTTCCCAACCATAGTCATGCCCAGCGTTGCGCCAAACACGGCGACACTCTTGCACCAGCCACAGACCCGCGATGTTCTTCAGCACGCGCGTGGTGTTACCGACGCCCCCTTCGTTGGTGAAGTTGAACTTCGCACACAGGTCGTTGACGATCGGCTGCGGCGTCTCGACGCCCATCAACGACCACGTGCCGCTGCTGATATAGCACCACGAAGGCTGGTTGCTCACCGCGCCGTCAGCCGGCACCGCCATCACCGCGCTCGCGGTATCGTGCGTGCCCGGCAGCACGACTTCCACATTCGGCAGATTGACCTCTTCGGCGACGCTTGTGCGCAGCTTGCCGAGCTTCGTGCCAGGATGCACGATCTGGCCAAAGATCTTGGTCGGCACGCCCAGCTTCGCCAACATCGCGCGCGACCAATCGCGCGTGTGCGGATTACAGAACTGCGTGGTCGAAGCGTCGGTGAATTCGTTGGCCTTTTCGCCGGTCAGCAGCCAATGCATCAGATCGGGAATCATTAAGAAATGTTCCGCGCAATCGAGCAGCGGTGACTTCTGCTGCACCATGGCTACCACCTGGTACAGCGTATTGATCTCCATGAACTGCAGGCCGGTCTCGGCGAAGATGTCGTCGCGCGAGATCTGTTCGAAGGTCTTCGCCATCATGCCGTGCGAGCGGCTGTCGCGATAGTGATACGGGTTGCCGAGGATTTCGTCGTTGCGGCCGAGCAGACCGAAATCGACACCCCACGTATCAACCCCCACGCTTTGCACGCGCGTGCCATACGCAGTGGCCGCCTGGCGGAGCCCCTGCTTGATGTTGCTCCACAGGCTGAGCAGGTCCCACTGCATGCGGTCGGCGATTGTCACGCCGCCGTTATCGAAACGATGGCCATCTTCCAGCACCAGCTGCCGGCCATCAAAGAGTCCTGCCACCACGCGACCGCTCGATGCACCCAAGTCGACCGCCAGATAAACCTGCGAACTAGCCATGACCATGAACCCCGCGCCGCTGCTACGGCTCTATGTCTTGGGGAGAGAGGAAAGTCAGAGGATGACGCGCCCAGCGGCACGCGTCAAGGCAAGGCAGGAGAAGGGAAGTTCCAAGAGCCAAGGTTCAAGTGCCAAGGAAATCCGAATGTCGAAGCTCGAAATCCGAAACAAGCACGAAGGACCGAAAGCCGAATGACCCAAATAAGGCAGCTGCTCTTCGTTTCGAGCTTTGGGTTTTGGCATTCGAATTTATTTCGGATTTCGAGATTCGGATTTCGGATTTTGTATTTCCTTGGCACTTGAACCTTGGCGTTTGGCACTTCCCTTCCTCCGCCCCCTTGTCGACTTCGCAACGTACGGCGCTAATAGACGGATATGGTAAATCAAGTGGATTATCCTGAGATTCCTGCGGATGGTTATTTAGACCTGCATTGCCACATCCTGCCGGGCGTGGATGATGGCTGCCGCGATCTGACCGAGTCGCTGGACGTGGTGCAGCGTTGGGTCCGTCAAGGCGTGCACGGAGCCGTCTGCACACCGCACGTGTGCACGACGTGGTTCCCTGATAACACTCCAGACAAGATCACCGGCTGGGTGACGGCCCTGCAAACGGCGTTGGACGCCGCCGAAATCCCGTTCCGCCTCTGGCCTGGCGGCGAAGTCCGTCTGGCCGAATCGACGATCGAGTGGTTCGGCACCTATGGAGTACCCACCATCGGCCCTGGTCGCGCGGTGCTGATCGATTGGTGGGGACGCGATTGGCCCACGTGCTGTAACACCACCATCGACTGGCTCCAGCAAGAAGGCTTTCAGCCGGTGCTGGCGCATCCCGAACGCATGGGTCTGGAAGAGGCTGAGCTCGAAGCGGTGATAGAAGAGCTGCGACAGCGGGGCGTGTGGCTGCAAGGCAATCTCAACAGCCTCGGTGGTGGCGAGGGCGTGGCGGCACAGCGCAGGGCCGACACGTGGCTCGCCGCAGGCAAGTATCATCTACTCGCCAGCGATTCGCATGGTCCCAGCGGCATCGATGGCCGCGCTGCCGGACTCGCCCGCGTACGCGAGCAATATGGCGAAGCGACCGTCACGACGCTGCTGATTGAACGCACGCGCGCGGTGATGACCTGGGGCCTGTAGCAACGCGCGACGAAGCCGTGCTTCGCCCTGAACTCAACGGTACTCTAGTCGTTGTTCTTCAGAAAGCGAGCACTGTAGAGCTCCACGACTGGACCGCCGCGCGGCGCTGATGGCGCATCGGGCGCGGCAGCAACTTCATCCAGCGTTGCATCCTCCGGTTCGTCGTCGAGCAGAGCAGGGGAGGGGGCCGGGCGATCGCCGAGGAACTCCAACGTGTCGTTGAATGTGCTGGCGAGGAAGCGTCCCGGTCCGAGCGCACAATGAATGCGCCACAAGAAGCGATTGAAGTTGTCGGCATCCATCTCGATGCGCACAAACGACGCAATCGCCGTATAGATCATGATCAAGCAGAACACGCCGGGAATGGTTTGCGACAACGGAAACTTTACCCACGGCACTACCAATACGTACGCAAGGGCGATTAGCACTAACGAGATTCCCCACTTGAGTACCAGCCACTTCGGCGTGGTCGCATGCAAGAATTGCATGTGCATGGAATGGGGATCGCTGACTTCTTCTTGATAGTCGAAGCTATTCATGGCGCCGCCTGTCGAGTGACAAAAGAAAAGCACCTGCGGCATTGCCCAGGCGAGTTGCCCTCTGCGATACACTCAAACCTACCCTACAAACCGGCCTTATCCCGCTGACAGGCTATTCGCGGGCAAGCGTTGGTCCCACTGCGGTACCGATTAGGAGGAATATATGGCTTGGATACATCTATTAATCGCCGGCGCGCTGGAGATTGGCTGGGCGCTGGGCCTGAAATACACCGATGGGCTGACGCGCTATATCGGAGCGAGCACCGCCACGGTGATCGGCATGGTGCTGAGCTATGTGTTTCTCGCCATTGCGATGCGTGATTTGCCAGTCGGCACAGCCTATCCCGTGTGGACTGGCATCGGGGCGGTCGGCACGGCCATCTTCGGCATTGTCGTGATGCACGAATCGCGCGATCCGCTACGACTGGTGTGCCTGGGGCTGATTGTGGTGGGAGTCGTCGGCCTGAAGTGGCTCGGGGGCGAACCGCCCGCCGACAAGGCCAACGACGTCGCCGCTCAAGCAACCGCGCCACGATAACGCGCAGGCTTAAGTCGCTGAAAGACGGCGCTTACGCCAGCGCCGTTTGAAGTTCACCAGGTACCACATGGCGATCACGTCATAGACGGCGTGCGTGGTAATGGGCGTGAGCAGGTTATCCGAAGCGATCAACAGCGCTCCCAGATAAGCGCCCACGATAGCGGCCACCAGCGCGTACTCGCGATTGATCCAGTGGCACAAGCCAAAGATGATGCTGGCAATTGCAATGCTGATCGGCACTGCATAAGGAACGCTGGCCTGCGTCAGTTCTTGAGCGAGCCCCGCCTGCAACAGCCCGCGAAAGAACAACTCTTCGCCAAAGCCAGCCGCCACCGAGATCAACAAAAAGTCGCCGAAGCTGGCGTGCTCGAGCAGCGGCACCACTTCGCGCTCGACCGATTCCTTGAGCGGCACTAGCGGCCAAGGCGTCCAGCGATCCAAGATAAACAGCAGCAGCACCAAAGGGATGGCGGCCAGCGCGCCCCAGCCGACGGCGCGCAAGTTGACGTCCAGCGATTCCCAAGACCAGGTGACCTGGCCCCAGGGATTGATGCCCCACCACGATGCAATCAATAGCGCAAGCGCCATTAGCGCGCCGTAGGCGGCTAGCGCAACGGTAGTAACCATCGTCGGTTGAGCGAGTCGTTCGTTCACGCCGAGATCTCGACCAGCACTTAGAAGGATAAAGCATCCCTACGCACGATTTTCCGCGCTGGTCGTGCGTCTGTCCCAGTGTCAGACACCGCCAATCTACTGTATCGCCGTCCGCATTTCACTAGACTTCGCCTGGGCGGCGCACATTTTCTTTGCGGCCGGAGCTTACCGCGGATCGAACTGCGGTTCGCGAAATCGGCCCCAATCGATGCCGAGCTTTCGCATCTTCGCTCGCAACGTATGCGGATTGATACCAAGCAGTTGCGCCGCTCCCTGGCGGCCTTCAACCTTGCCGCGTGTGGCCGTCAGCGCGGCCTCGATATGGCGGCGAATCGCCTCGTCAAGCCGCACCGGGGCAGCCCCCACAGTGGCTGCCATGCCTGCGGGCCGCTCGATCGGTACAACCGGCTGCGTGAAGCCCAGCGCCTTGCTGACTTCCAGACATTGCCCTTCGCCCAGAATGGCGGCGCGATCGATCACCGCGCCCAGCTCGCGAATATTGCCGGGCCAGGCGTAGCTGATCAGCACGTTCAAGTCTTCGGCCGAGGGTTCGACATAAGCCAGGCCAAACCGCGTCGCCGCTCGCTGCGCAAAATGCCGGGCGAGCGCGGGGATGTCTTCCGTCCGCTCGCGTAACCGCGGCAGCAAGATGGGAAACACATTAATGCGATACCACAAGTCTTCGCGAAACGTACCGGCTGCAACCATGGACGCCAGATCGCGATGCGTCGCCGCGACGATTCGCACATCGACGCGAATCGGCTGCTGACCGCCGACGCGCTCGATGAAGTTATCTTGCAGCACGCGCAGCAAACGCACCTGCGCGGCCAAGGGAAGCTCACCCATTTCGTCCAAGAACAGCGTCCCGCCATCGGCACGCTCGAACCAACCTTTGCGCGTCTCTGCAGCGCCGGTGAAGCTCCCTTTCTCGTGACCGAACAATTGCGAGTCGAGTAATTCTGGCGGAATCGCACCGCAGTTCACGCGAATGAACGGACCAGTCGCACGTCGCGAGCGCGTATGAATCGCCCGGGCGACGACTTCTTTACCGGTGCCGGTCTCGCCGAGAATCAACACCGGCACGTCCGATTGCGCGACCAATTCGGCCCGCTGCATGACGTGCCGCAACCCCGAATCAGCGCCGACGATCGTCTCGTTGATCTCTTGCCGGCCCAAACGCGATAGCAGCGAGCGTCGGTCGGCTTCGGCCGCTTCGCGCAATGCCAGCAGTTCATGCAAGCGTCGATCGTTCTCCAATGCGATGGCGAAGGGCTCGAGCAATGCCTCTACCATTTTCTGATGCGTCGCCAAGAGCGATTGATTCGCGCCAGCCGCCACAATC
>JAEZGD010000112.1 GCA_023417165.1 Planctomycetota bacterium | reverse complement strand
ACCCAAACGCATCGACGACAATCCTAAGGACGATTCGCTGTATTTATCCGGCCTCCGAGTCACCTTCGGGAAAGATGGCACGCCAACGTATGACGAACGTGATCGCAAGTTGCTCATCGAGTACTGGCGCCGCGAATTAAAGCTGGCCGAGCAACCGGGGAAAAAATGAAGTCGTGGTAGACGACCGCGCCGGGTGCCACTGGCCTTTGGCCAGTGTTGGGTTCAGGTTGTTGCATCTACCTGCTGTGGCACTTCACTTCGTGCCTTTTCATTACGGGGTGAGTCTATGAGAACAGCCGACCAAGTGACTGTCTTTTCGAACGCGAACGGTTTTCGTGGATTCAGTCCGTAATGAAAAGGCTCGAAGTCGGCAGCTATGAGAACTCGTGACCGCGGTGGAACCCAGCACTGGCGGGGACGCCAGTGGCACCATGCACGATGCAAACTTCCTGAGCGGGGGAGCGTGAGCCCCCTGGATGCGTTTTCGATGGAGAGGGCGGCCAGTAGCGGTGGTGGTAAGGACGATTCAGGGGACTGACGTCCCCCGCTCAGGTTTTGGAGTTTCTTGACTTTGCGGCGCGAATGCGGGAATCTGACGGACGCAAATGTCGCCTCAATTGTGCTTCTTTCTGGGAGCTTGGCATGCACACTTCGCGTCGTTCGTTTCTCTCGGCTTCAACGGCTACGCTGGGGACTTTGGCACTGGCGCGCTCGGCGCATGCAGGCGGTGATGATGTGCTGAAGGTGGGCCTGATTGGTTGTGGTGGGCGCGGCAGTGGCGCGGCGTCGCAGGCGCTACGGGCGGATCCGAATGTGAAGCTGGTGGCAATGGCCGACGCGTTTGAAGATCGCCTGCAAAACAGTCTGAAAAGCCTGCAAACGCTGGAAGACATTCGTGCCAAGATCGACGTGCCGCCGGAACGCCAGTTCGTCGGCTTCGACGCGTACGAGCAGGTACTAGCGAGCGACGTCGATGTGGTGCTGTTGGCAACGCCGCCACACTTCCGCCCGCGCCATCTGGAAGCGGCGATTGCGGCGGGCAAGCATGTGTTTGTCGAAAAGCCGGTCGCCGTCGCCGCGCCAGGCATTCGCAGCGTGCTGGAAAGTTGTCAGCGCGCGAAAGAGAAAAAGCTTTCGGTCGTGTCGGGGCTTTGCCTGCGCTATCACCAGGGCTTTCGCGAGGCGATTGCGCGGATTCACGATGGTCAGATTGGCGAGGTGCGGGCGCTACAGGCCAACGACTATCGCGGTCCCATTTGGGTCAAGCCGCGGCAGCCGGACTGGACCGACATGCACTGGCAGATGCGCAACTGGTATTACTTCACTTGGCTCAGCGGCGACTTCAACGTCGAGCAGCACGTGCACTTCTTGGACGTGTGCGCTTGGGTAATGCAGGATCAGTATCCGCAGACTGCGCTCGGCATCGGGGGGCGCCAGGTGCGCACCGGAGCGGAGTTCGGCAACATCTTCGATCACTTCAGCGTCACGTACACCTATGACTCGGGCGTGCCGCTGATCAGCAACACGCGCCAAATGCCCGGCTGCAAAGGCGAGATGAGCGCGGTGGTCATCGGTTCCAAAGGTCACGCGTTGCTTTCGGAACGGAAGAACGGCCTGATGCTGACCACGGGCGGCGACAAGTGGATCTATCGCAGCGACGAGCCCGACGACTGCTACCAGACCGAACACAACGAGCTGTTCGCCAGCATTCGGCGCGGCGAGCCGATCAACAACGGCGCTTACATGAGCTACAGCAGCTTGCTCGCGATCCAGGGACGCATGAGCGCCTATACCGGGCAGCAAATTAGCTGGCAGCAGTCGTTGGATTCGCAAGAAGATCTGAGCCCACCGCGGTACGCCTGGGGCTCGCTGGCGACCCCCCCGGTGGCTGTGCCGGGCATGACGAAGTTTACCTAACCGGCAAAGTCGCAGGTCATGGCGAGCCTCGCGGCCAATTAGAGGGGGGCGGCAACCCCTTTTCTGGCATTTTTTCCGGAATAACCGATCTAATAGCTACCGAGTTGGTGTTATGTTAGAGGGGTGCATGGGCGACAACTCTCTAATCTCCTCGCCTAGACAAGGAAGGGTCCATGACCAAGCTCGAGCCTCAGCTTCGTCACGAGCTAGAGCAATGCACACAGGCCTATTTGGGTTTCATGCAGGTCGGCATGCTCACTACTGCCGCTTGTGAGCCTGCACTGGTGATTTCTCGTGTGGATACGATCGACGCTTTTTGCCAGTTATACGGAACGTCTCCCCATATTCGTCAGTTGCTATGCGACGAATATCACTGTGCGCGACCAGTGACGGTGCGGCGCGAGTGGTGGGAAGTGGTCTCTGCGTCTGGCTGATCGCCGTCAAGAAACAACATCGCCCCGGATGGCAGGATCCGAGGCGATGTGAGCGTCGCTGAGATTCCGCGTCTCAGCGACAAGGGTTTAGCAGGTCAAAGGCGGCTTAAGTGTGCGCCAGCTCGCGGGCTTTGCGCCGCGTGGAATGCGGGTGATCTGACACCGGTTTGTGTCCCTCGAAGCCGGTGACTTCCAGCCGCAAGCCGTTGTAGTGGAACTCCAGTTCCATCTCGTGCAGCTTCTCCATCACGGTGTTATCGACGATGTGCGTCCCGGACATGTCGAGCACCACATGCTTGCGGTTGACGAGTCCCAACGTTTCCAGCTTCTTCTTGAAGAAGATCCAGTTGGTGAAGATCGCCGAGCAGTTGACGCGCACCGCCACGGTGTCGGCATCCACGTCTTCAACGGTCAGTTGCGGCCTGAACAGGCCATTCACGCCGCAACCATTCAGCAGGTGAATGCCTAGCTGCACGGCAATGCCCGCGCCGATGCCGATCAACAGGTCGGTCGCCACCGTCACCACCAGCGTCGTGACGAAGATCGCCAACTGATCGACACCAACCTTGTACGTCTTGATGAACTCTTTGGGCGAAGCCAGGCGATAGCCGGTATAGACCAGCATGGCCGCCAGCGCTGCCTTCGGAATTTGATGAATGAGCGCCGGCGCCAGGAGCACAAATAGCAGCAAAAACATACCGTGAAAGACGTTGGCCCAGCGCGTCCGAGCGCCGTTGTTGATGTTGGCCGAGCTGCGTACGATCTCAGAGATCATCGGCAAGCCGCCGACAAAGGAGGTCGCCGTATTGGCCACGCCAATCGCCAGCAAATCGCTGTTAAGGTTGGTCTTGCGATGCCAAGGATCGAGCAGATCGATCGCTTTGGCGCTCAGCAGCGATTCGAGCGTGCCGACCAGCGAGAACATCACAATGTATTTGATGCCCGTGGCAGTCAGCAGATGCGAGAAGTCGGGCGTGACAAACGCGGTCCACAGGCTGACTTCGTCCACCAGCAGTTTTGGCGTTAGCGTGTATTCGTGGCCGAACAGTTGATAGTTGTGTTCGTGCGTCAGATCAAAGTACAGACCCATTCCCACCGCCAGGATCAGCACGACCATCGGACCAGGAATGCGGCGCGCGATGGGGTTCTTGATCAGCGGCAAGCCAAACAAGATTAGCAAGCTTGTCAGGCCAATCAGAGCGACTTCCGGATTGAGATGTAGCAGGCTATGCGGAATGTGCTGAATCTGTTCGAGCGGCTCGCCGCCGACATTCAGGTGACCGAGCACGATGTGAATTTGCTTGGCGGCGATGATCACGCCAATGGCCGCCAGCATGCCATGCACGGCCGAGAGCGGAAAGAATTCGCCCAGGATGCCGGTGCGAAACAGTCCAAACAGAATCTGAACGATGCCTGCGACCACCCCGACGGCCAGCGCCATGCGGTAGGCGGCGAATTTGTCTCCGTGCGTGTAAAGCTCGGAGTACTCGATCACGCAGCCCGCCACAATCACGATCATGCCTGCGGCGGGGCCCTTGATGGTGAGCTCGGAATTGCTGAACAGGCCAGTCAGCAAGCCGCCGATGATGGCCGTCAGAATCCCGGCGATCGGCGGAAATTCGCTCGCTTGCGCAATGCCCAGGCAAAGTGGCAAAGCGATTAAGAAGACGAGGAATCCAGAAGCGAGGTCGAACTTCAGGTTTTCACGAAGTCCGGCGAGGCCCGTTTTCGGCGGGGGCGACGCATGCTTTTCCATACACAGAGCCTTGCGGGGCGAGGGCAAACGATTGCCAGCTCGCTGTGAAAGCCCAACGAGCCACAGGCAGGTGTCGAAAGTCGACTTATCACTTTTACGTCCGACCGCTTCGCATCACAACGGTTTAGATGGTTACGAATCGGTAAGGTCGACAAGCTGTAAGTGCTTTATGCGACTAGTCTTACGAAGTCGTAAGGTGGCCTGGCTTGGCATGGCCCGCGCGGGTCGCCGCCCTAGAATGGGATGTTTGCGGATCTGTGGAAAAGTCGCGTTTTGGGATGCCAAGCGAGCGGCGGACCGCCATAATGAGGAGCGTAGCAACATGGTCCTGGCCGAATTGGAAGTTACGCCTATGAACTTGCTGGTCGTCGAAGACGATGCCGTCCTAGGAAAGGCGTTGCAACAAGGGCTGACTGAGGCCGGTTACGAGTGCACTTGGGTGCGCAACGGCGAACGAGGCCGAGAGCTGGCCTTGCGCCAGGATTACGATGCGGTCGTGTTGGATCTGATGCTGCCGGACGTTGGCGGTCTCGACGTGCTGCAATCGATGCGTCACGAAGGCGTGCATACGCCGGTGCTGGTGCTGACCGCGCTCGGTTCGGTCGACGATCGCGTGGCGGGGCTGAAAAGCGGCGCAGACGATTACCTCATTAAGCCGTTTGCATTTCCCGAACTGACGGCGCGACTGGAAGCCATCAGTCGGCGCTCGGCCGCGCGACCTTCTTCGGTCTTGACTGTGGGACCGCTCAAGCTCGACCTGACCACGCGCCGCGTGACGCGCAACAATCACGAGATCAACCTGACGCCCACCGAGTTCAGCCTCTTGGAATATTTGATGCGTTACAACGGCCAGGTCGTAACGCGCAAGATGCTGTGCGAGCATTTGTGGGAAGCCGATTGGGAAGGAGTGACCAACGTCATCGAAGTGCACATCAATCGGCTGCGCAGTAAGGTCGATCGCGACTTCGATCTGCCTTTGATCCACACGGTGCGAGGGCGCGGCTATGTCCTTCGCGGCGCTTAAGCAACCAATGCAAACACTGCGTTTCCGCCTGATGGCGTGGAACGCAGTGGTGGTTTTGCTAACGTCGCTGGGCATTCTAATCGGCGTGCGCGAAGGGTTGCGCCTTTCGCTGCTCTCAGAAATGGATCAGGTGCTGCGCCAAGACGCCATCGAAATTGGCTTGGCGGTGCGCGAACAACGCCTGACCAATCTCAGCGAGGTCTACGATGGGCTGAACCGCAAGGCGCGCGGGCATCATCAAGACGGCTGGTTCGTGCAGTTGCTCGACATGCAGCGCCACGAGCTGTTTTCGAGCGAAAACACGCCGCCGCTAGAACTGCCTGGCGACGCCTTTGAAGAACATCTGCCAGTCAGCACGAACGGCCATCGCGTGCTGGAAGATCGCCTGGTTACGCTCGACGATCAAAAGCTGATCGTGCGCGTCGGCGCTTCGCTCGATTTTCTCTCGCGCGACATGCACCGCATCGACAGCATTTCGCTGGTGATTGTCGTGGCGATTCTGATCATCGCACCGCTGGGTGGTTACTGGCTGGCCGGCCGCGCCACGCAACCGCTGGCAGACATTATTTTTACCATGGCCCGACTGCGCCCCGACCAACTGCGCGAGCGCTTGCCGCTGCGCGCCACTGGCGATGAGCTGGATCAGCTGGCGCTCACCTTCAATCGATTGCTCGATCGCATCGCTGCGCACTTAGAGCAGCATCGCGACTCGCTAGCCAATGCGGCGCACGAGCTGCGCACGCCACTGGCCGCCATTCGCAGCTCTATCGAAGTGTGTCTTAACGAAGATCGCCCCAGCGAAGATTACCGCGAACTGCTCGCCAATCTGATCGAAGAGTGCGCCGCACTCGAGATGTTGGTCAACCAACTGCTGCTATTGGCAGAGACGGAAGCCGATCGCCTGAAGATCGTCGGCAACTATCTGGATCTGCATAACGTGGTGGAACGCTGCGTCGATATGTTTCAAGGCGTGGCCGACCATAAGCAAATCCGGCTCACGCTGCGCCCGCCTCCGCCGACGTTTGTGGAAGGCAATCGCCATCACCTGCGACAACTGCTGAACAACCTGGTCGATAACGCGTTGAAGTTCACGCCCGAGGGCGGGCAAGTCGATGTCTCGCTCGAACGCGACACGGCGCGGCATCTAGCCGTGCTCACGGTGCGTGATACAGGAGTCGGCATCGCACCCGAAGAACTGCCGCATATCTTCGAACGCTTTTATCGCGGCGATAAAGCCCGCCAACGTACTCAGGTGTTGCGCGGCACTGGGCTGGGGCTGTGCATCTGCCAATCGGTCGTCCGCGCCCACGGCGGCGAGATTCATGTCACCAGCAAGCTCGGCCAGGGAACCACCTTCACCGTTTATCTGCCGCTGCTCAGCCCCGACCGCCAAGCCGCCGCCCAGGCGCAAACTGGCGAACAACAGTCGACCGGCGTTTAAGCGCCAAGAAATAAAAAGAGCGCGACCGACCCGAAGGCCAGCCGCGCCCCATCAGCGGGAACGCTTGAATATCCGTGGGAAAGAATCTGACAGCCCGGCAATGGATTTAGTTCCCAATTGACGGTGGCGAATTCTTGATTGCGGTTAATTGCAAGGCCTGTGCCAGAAAGCATGAACCGCCAGTTATTGGTTGTAAATCTTTGCTGTGTAACTGTTTGCGTTCGTGAGTTGCGGTCATGGTAACTCTGCCGGATTCATAGCGCCTACTCTCAGTTTGGGAGGGGTAGTCTCAATCTGGGACGCCAGGCGAGCCGGTCCGCGACCGCGCTGAGTGATATGATTACCCTGACCGTTCAACGACCGTCCTCTTCCTTGCGAGTCTGCTATGAGTTGGTCGGGCGAAGCTGCCGAGTCGTGGGCCGATCTGGTCGCCCGGCTTCAGCAAGACGAAACGCAGATCCGCATCGGCGGCGGAGCCAAAGCGATCGCCCGTCAACATGCCAAGGGGCGGCTGACCGCGCGCGAGCGCCTGGCGAAGCTGTTCGACCCGGACACGCCGCAGCTCGAGCTTGGCTTGTGGGCCGGGCATGGCATGTATGACGAGTTCGGCGGCGCGCCTGCGGCCGGCGTCATCACCACCATTGGCCAGATCGCCGGGCGGCGGCAGATGGTCATCGCCAATGACGCCACCGTCAAAGCGGGCGCATTCTTTCCCGCGACCGCCAAGAAGGTCTTACGCGCGCAGAAGATCGCGGTGAGGTGCCTCCGCCCGAAGGTGAGCCGGTTTGGATCGGCTTTTCGCGGCTGAAGGACGACGCC
>JAEZGD010000254.1 GCA_023417165.1 Planctomycetota bacterium | reverse complement strand
GATCTGGATAGACCATGCCTAGCGATGCGTCCCAGCGATAGCGAACCTGCGTCACAGGGCGAACGCCATCGACCCAGAAGGCTGCATTCGCGATGCCGGTCCAACGCGGTTCGTAGCAGGGATCGGGGCAACAGACCGCCTGATACAGGCCGCAGGCAAAACGTCCCCAGCGAGTATGCGCCACGCACGGTTCGCAGGTTTGACAGCCGCCGCAGGTGCTACAGCCCAAGCCACCGCCGCCACAGTTCAAACACGAAGGCGTCGGCAATGCGAAGGACTCTGGCAGCGGTTCCAGCACCGCGCCCTCTGGCAGCGGCGCAGGTTGCGGCGGCAACTCGGGACGAGGCAGCGCCTCTTGATAAGCGACCAGCGCATGCGCGGAAGCGTCGAACATCTCCGCCGAAACAATGGGAGCCATGGCCGGCGGCAGTTCGCCAGGCAAGATGGGCTGCGCTCCGTGCCAGGCATCGCCTGCGAAGACGGCCGGCAGCGCGGCGGGACGCCAGGTGTCGTTATCGATCGACTCTTGCGCCAGCAATGGCAGCGCTAACACGCCCGACAGCGCGTAGGCGCTCCACATCGCGATTGCGATGCTTCGGACGCGAAGTTGCCAACCGCATTGCGGCATCGAAACATTCCCAGGCCAAAAGAAGAGGGCCCGTATTTAGCGAATGCATCGCAATGAATCAACGGACGTTTTTACCACCGCCGAGGCAATCCGCGCGAGCGGGGCCTAAAACGACCACAGCATCAGCGCGGCATAGTTCAGATCGTTGGGACGGCGGCTTTGCGGCGTATTGTCGTAACGATCGATCGCACTCAGCTTGGCCGACAGGCCCCACGCTTTGCTCACGACGATCTCCCAAGATGCATTCGTGTTAATACGATAGTCTTCCATGAAGTCGTCGACGGCCGGGTAATAGTCGACCACGAGCGAAATCTTTTGGCGATCGTCCAGCTTGTGCGACAGATCCATACCAAACGCCAATTCGGGGACGAAGCGATTCTCGGCACCGCCAAGTTCGCGCGAGGTCGACACACCGCCGCGCAACTGCAACTTGCTGAGATCGGTTTTCCAGACGTCATACGCCAAACCGGTATCGCCAGAGAGCCGTAAGTCATAGTCACGAAACTCGTCGTATTCGGTGCGGCCGTGCACGAAGTAAGACCACTTCGTGTCGGGAAACGGAAACACGATCCGACCATCGAAGAAGCCGTTGCTGGCGGTTTTGACGCCATCGGCCGAGTTGTCGACGTGAATGATCTCGTACGTCTGCTCGACCCACGGTTGCGTGTATTTGGCTTTGGCGCCGGCGCGGATGTTGAAGGTTTGCGAGTTGCCTTCGGTACCGTTGAGCCCCAGCTCGGCCGAACCTTCCCACGGCTTGTACCACGAAGCCGGAAACATCCACCAGCTATCGCTTTCGGCTGGCAGAATCTCTTCCGGCGCTTCGCTTGCGGGCTCGCCGGGCGGATCGATCACTTCTGGCGGCGGTGGCACCACCGGAGGCACCACCTCTCCTACAGGCGGCAAACGAAAGACGCCGGGCGCGCTCAACTCTGGCTGTTGCGCCGCTAGCGGTGATGCCAGCAGCAATGCGCCCAGAAGGCAGATTCGCCAGATCATTCGTCCAACTCTTTCTATTTAACAACGGGTGATCGGTCGATGCAGCAGCGGCGGAGAATAGCGAGGAGGCGAGAGCCTCGCAAGGCAAACTGCGGAACAAGAAAATGAAAAGGGGCGAAGATCGCTCTTCGCCCCTGAAGATTCTGTCGACGCTAGCAGCAATGCCTATGGGCCGCGGCGCGTTCCCGACGAACGTGGACGACGTTCGCCTTCGCCAGGCAGAGCGCCCGGATATTCGTCCTCTGGTTTCGTCTCTTCGATCTTTGGCTCGATCTTGCCATAGCGATGCCACAGCTTCAGATCGCTGGCTTCGCTTTGCACCACCAAACGGCCGGAGTGATCGATCAGGGCGATTTCGCCCGGCGCGAAGATGGGATTCTTCACATCACCGCCAGGGAGCTTTTCGCCACCTTTGATATCAACGACCAGTGCGTCGGTTTCGAAGGTGTGATCTTTCAGATCGACAAATTCCAACTTCAGGGGATGCAATGCTTCGGCGTCCTTGGTGAAATTCAGCACCGAGCCGCGTTGCACTTCCTCTTCGGCGAAGACTTCGGCGGCATAGCGGTCGTCGAGATCCACCACGATCGTCTTGGCAAGCGGTTCGTTAAGCGTGAGATAGGCAGTGCCCACTTGGGTGGGTCGTGCCGCAACCACAGCACCGCCCAGATACTTCACAGGCTCGGGAAGTTGAACAACAGGGCTGGGCTCGCTCCAATCGGTCTCGCGATACCACATGCGGCGGTCGCCGTTCTTCTTCTCGGACTTGGCCAGCTCACGCAGACGTGCTTCCACGTCCTTATCAAGCGAAGCCGGGTTGGGCTCGATGGTCGAGCTGCCGGTGCCGCCACCGTACTCAGCGCCAGGTCCACCGGCTCCATAGCCGCCGCTCGGGCCACCGGCCGTCGCCATGGCATCTGGCAGGCGAGGATGGTTCGGATCTTCCAGCGTGAGCGCTACGCGATAGCGATACATGCGACCGGGTTGCACATCGAAGTCGACATAACGGAACAGCTTGTAGGTCGGTAGGACAGCCGTGTTGCCGCCATAGCCGCCACCTGCTCCGTAGCCGCCGCCATAACCACCGGGCGGGCCGTAACCGCTACCGCCACCACCGCCGGTGTAGCCACCGCCACGTTCGCCCATCGGCCCATAGCCGCCGACACCCCCAGCCCCTGTCAGAGCATTTTCGGGATTCTCGGGACCTTCTGGTCCTTCGGGCGCAACATCTTCGGGACCTTCAGTCGTCCTATCCATGCCAGACCCTTCAGGGCCGTAGCCGGTCATCGCCCAGTTGATCTCGCTATGCCCCGCCAACTTCTTCACGTCGCTGAGCAGTACCGGAGGCACTGGCAACGTCAAAAGCATGGTGGGATGCCCACTGGCCAGTTGTTCCGGCGCGGCGATCGCGGCCGGATCGATCAATTCCTGCGGGATAGACGCCCATTCCGCGCCCTTGGCAAAGGGCAACTTAAGAGCGGCATTGGTGCCTTGCAGTTCCCATTTCAGCGTCGCAGGATCGGCATTGGGATCGTCCGTGACGTCAGCACGTTCGACCTTGAAGAAGACATACTTCGGCATATCGCGTTGTTCGTTGACATACTGCGGGTTGCCTTTCAGCGCGTCTTCGTATTCCTGCCATTGCTTTTTGAACGGAATCAAAAACTTGGCTACGATGATGCTGCGAGTGCGCGGCAGCGTCATACCGGTGCCGCCGGTAGCGCCAGGGCCACCACCACCGTAGCCACCGCTGTAGCCTGCGCTTGCGCCACCACCCGACAGCGCCATCAGCTCTTGGCGTTCTTCTTCGTCCAGCACGCGCGGCGGCTTGGGAAGTTCTGCGGCGGTAGATTCCATTTCGTCTTCATAACCGCTGCCCGGATAGCCGCTGCCAGGGCCGCGGCGTTTCTTTTTCTTGTTCGTCGCGGCCTTCTTCTGCGAAGGCGATTCCAATATGCCGCCGTACGCGCCTTCGGGGCCTTGTTGCTTGGCCAACAGCAACTCGTCGAGCGGTGAGACTTCTTCTTCGGCGCCGATCATGGCGACCGGCGCGATGACGGCTTCGACTTCAGGCTGCGTCGGCGGATACAGTTCTGGATCGCGACGCTTGGTGCGCGAAGGAATGATGCGCGGATTCAATTCGGCCAAGGGCACATCCCGTTCGGTAATCCGAATCGCGATGGGATTGGTGATCGAGGGAGGCACCAATTCCTGCTTGACCGTATTCCAGGTCTGGGCATTCTCGATGTTCTCTGTGGCGCGCTTAATGACGTCACGCAACGTGGTCGGCGACTCGTTTTGCGGGAAGGTCTCAACCGCTGAGCCGAAATAGACGAAGGCGACCACCAGCAATAGCGTGGCCCCCAGTACGATCTTTTCGACGTGGTTGAAAAGAAAGCCCTTCATTCCGCCGGGGCCCAAGCTCAGCTTCGACGCTTTAGGTTTCATGAAATCCTACTCCCTCGTGGCTGGGTGTCTTCCCCTGAAGTCACTGGCCGCTACCTGGCAATGTCTAGTACGGGCGGGTCAGGCCGAACGTGCGTTTGGCCGACCCTGCGATTGTCTCATGTTGCGGCTGCTGGTGGAACAGCCATTGGGGCCGCTGGTGCGGGAGCCGCTGGACCCGGCGCAGGCGCCGCGGCCGGCGGAGCCGCCGCTGGATCAATAGCCGCAGGATCAGCCGCTGCCGGGGCTGCCGGAGCCGGAGCTACCGGAGCGGGCGCTGCGGGATCTGGTACTGCCGGGGCCGGAGCCACTGGGGCCGGAGCGGGAACCGCGGGCGATGCCGGGTCTGCTGCGGTCGGTGGCATCGATGCGTCGGCAGTGGCGTCTTGAACGACCGTCACCATCGCTTCGTTAACGGGATTGTAGATATAAACGATCCCATAAAGTTCGATTTCGACCTGGTGATGGGCCTTTTCGTCTTCCAGGCCTGCGCCAGCGCCGTATTCGCCACCGGGTCCGCCGCCACGATAGCCGCCGCCACCGCTAGGGCCACCGAAGCTGCGTTCACTACCGCCGCCATAACCACCACCGCGAGCCGAGCCCGCACCGGCGCCATAACCACCGCCGCCGCCAGGGCCACGCTCGCTACCGCCACCACCACCCATTCCGCCTGTGAGCGCGGCCAATCCGCCACCTTCATAAGGCGGACGATTGACGCGGACCTGGCGAATTTCGACGACCAGATTCGAGTTGCCGCATTCGGCTAACAAGCGATTGATATAGCGTTGGTCGACGACCAAGTGCATGCGAACCGGCATCCGCTTGGCCACGGCCAGAAAGGCTTCTTCCGGCTTGGTGGACGTGAACGCCTCACGTAAACGCGCTGGCGGCACAGGCTGGAATTTATCATCGACATAGCGACCTTCGGCCGGATCGCGCTGTACCATCGCACCGCCAGGACCGCCAGCGCCGTAACTGCCGGACGGGCCACCAGGAGTGGAACCGGCACCAGCCGCACCCGCGCTTGCGGGATAGCCTCCCGCACCGCCCGCGCCGCTAGCCGGATAGCCCGCACCGCTGGCTGGGTAACCGCCTTCCGCTCCCGGTACGCCGGTGGCGTTCGGAGGCAGTAGTCGCAGCACCTCACCCGAGAGGCCGATCGCATCGGCGCCCAGCTTCAGGTACTTGATCTCTTTGACCACTGCGTTGTGCCGGGCATCGGCATCAGCATTGGTCTTGGCGATGATGTTGATGAGCGCTTCGAGAACCCACAAGTCTTCCTGAGCATAAAGCAGTTGCAGGGTCGAAGGACGACGCGACGGTTCGCGGCTCCAGTCAAAGCGTGTGTCTTGTAGGAACGATTGATTCTCGGGATGCCAGAGCACAATGGCGTTCTCAGCTTCCGCCTGGGCAAGCGGGCTGACCGGAGCCCCTGCCCCACGTCCAGGTTCGCCACCTGCCGACGACGAAGGCGCCCACACCGCGCCAATGATCTTCGCCAGGCGCGGCAACTCGGTCGACTTCACAAAGTTGATGTATTGAACTTTGAAGTTGTCTTTGAGCTTGTCCGGCGCTTTGCTGGTCGGGTCGTAAGGCACTTCCGTCTCGATCGGGCGCAAGTCTTTGACCTGATCGACAAATTCTTGCGTCAAACCGCGATAAGTCGCGGTCTCGACCGGCCAGCGCAGATTTACGCCTTGCTCGTCGTACTGCTTTTGCCACAGCACGCGGAGGTTCTCTTTGTATTCATTGATCATCCGATCCATCTCGGCATGGTAGACCCGATTCGGATGATCTTTGGCGGTGGCGATGGCGTTGGCCTTCGTTTTCGCGCCGTTGATTTTGGTCTTCTGCGCTTCGAAGTCGGAGCGCAGCTTGGCCGACGAGGTGTACCAACTGCCCAGTGTCAGGATGGCGACCAACCCGCACAGGATCCAGAAGTGGTGCTTACCAGCCAGGCGGAGGAAATGTTTGACTTTATCCATGGTTCAATTCTCCTCGCTGGTTACTCGGGGACCGCAGGGGCAGGAACAGCCGGAGCTGCCGGAGCAGGCACTGGTGCTGCTGGAGCAGGTGCCGGAACCGGTGCTGGTGCCGGAGCAACAGGCGCCGGCGCGACAGGCAGCGGTGCCGCCGGCGCGGGAGCGACCGGAGCCGGAGCGGCTGGTGCTGCGCCATTGAGGGCCGCTTCTGTAGCTGCCCGCTGCGCTTCCAACGCCTTCTTTTCGCGGTCTTGTAACCGAGCGCGAAGCAATTTCTCTTGCCAGGTGAACTGGATCGTGAAGGTGTATTTGGGAACGGTCCAAGCCGGCGGATTATCGCGAGCTTCCGCCTCTAACTCCTCGCGGGTCTTCTTCTTTTCCTTCTTGTTTGCGCCCATGGGCGAGAGGCCCATGCCCCCTTCTGCGCCGATCTGGCTGGGGTCGACATAGTCGGCGTTACGGATCATGAAGCTGCGATCGATTTCGTCGTCCTCGACCAGGATGACGTAGTCGATGCCCAATTCCTTCATCGTGAAGTCTTCGTACTTGGTCGGATTCGTCGGGCCAGTGCCAAACGAAACCGGCAATCGCACGGTGCCTTCTTCGAGGTTTTTAATCAGCGTGTCACGCACGTGCACCACGCCTGCGGTGCCACGGTCGCTGTTGTAAAAGTGATGCCCGCGAATCTCGATTACCCAGCCCGCGCCAGTCGGACCGGGAACGGCAGGACCATCGGTGGTGGTGCCGGTCGTTCCCGTTGTGGTCGTGCCAGTGGTGGCAGTACCTGTCGTGACCGCACCCGCAGGGGCAGCGGCAGGCGTGGCAGCGGGAGTTGCCGGAGCAACGCCTGCAGCCGGCGCGGCTGGAACCGCACCAGGCACAACCGCCGGAGCGCCAGGCACAGCCTGACCGGGCACGCCCGGCGCTTGGCCATTGGCCCCAGGAGCAGCAGCGTCAGCGGCGCTCGCAGGCGTGTCGGCCGGCACTTCGCCAGCGGCAATGCGGCGTTCTTCCTGATAGCGGCGCTGCACTTCTTCGTTAAACCAGACGGTCAGGTCGGGAAAGAACTCCGTCTCGATGTACTCGATGTGAATTTCTTTCCGCTTGTTGATCGGAAATTGCTTGTGGTCGGGGATCGTACCCGCAGGCACATCTTTGGCGGTCGAAAAGTCAGTCCGCGGCAGCGACGCACTGATCGCGCTGAGCAGTTCCAACCACAACAGGCGACGGTCGACGTTGCCGACCAATTCTTCGCCGATGTTCGTCACACGCAGCAGTTCCGTCTTGCGATCGTCGAACTCCTTCTTGTAACGCGTGCTGGTGCTCTCGACGCCGTTAACCTCGTTAATGGCACCGCTCCACACGCTTTCGTGCACGCCCGACCAGGCGTTGTAGTGGAAGAAGAAATTGAACGAGCACGCCATGAGCAGGCCGGCAAAGCTGGCGATGGCCCACGGCTTTTTGGCGCGAATCATGCGCTCGGTGATCAGTTCGCGCGGCACCAGGTTGGTGCGCAGCTTGGCGATGCCCAGGCCTTGCAAGCACAAGCCATAGCAGACGCCGAACGACAGCATGTTGTCTTTGAACGAAGGCGAAGCCACGACGCCAGCGCCGGTCAGCTTGCCAAAGCCATCGACATTGACAATGTCGATGCCCAAGTTCTTCGATAGGTACTGAGACAAGCCGGGCAGCTTGACTGCGTTGCCCAGCAAGACCAGCCCTTCGATTTTCGCCTTGCGATCGACGGTCTGGAAGAACGACAGCGAGCGCTGCACTTCCGTGACCATGTCACTAAACACGCTGCGCATCGCCTGGAAGATCGCCTTGGGATCTTCGGCCTGACGGGCATTGCGTTTGAGATGTTCCGCCTTGGCGAAGGTCAGCTTCAGTTCTTTCGACAGCTGCTTGGTGAAGTGGTTGCCGCCGATGGGAATACTGCGTTGCCACAACCGGAAGCCGTTGGTGACGATCAGGTCGCTGGTATCCGTGCCCATCGACAACACGGCCATCGACGGCGGCGGATTATCGCTGTCGTAATGCTCGGCGCTGCCGCCGCCAGCGATGATGTCGTGCGCGACGTAGTTGAAGACCGCTTCGGGCGCAAGCTGCACGATGTCGGTTTCGATTTCGGCCTTGTCGAAGGGATCGAGGGCGCGAAACACGGCGTCGCGCTTCATGGCAAACAGGCCGACTTCGGTATCGAGCGCGAAGCCGTCGACCTCGGTGCCACCGAGCATCTGCCAGTCCCAGATCACGTCTTCGAGTGCGAACGGAATCTGGTTGCGCGCCTCGTACTTCACCAGTTCCGGCATCTTCTTGGCATCGACTGGAGGCGGCTTAAAGAAACGCGCCAAACCGCTTTGTCCCGAGACGCTGATCGAGACTTTGTCGCCTTTGACTTTATTGCGCGAGAGGAATTGCGCCAGGGCTTCCTGCACCATCGCCTTGGGATCGGCTTCGGGTTGGTTCAGGATTTTGGGATATTCGATGTAATCGAATGCATCAGCGACTACGGTATCGCCCGGTCCTGCAGAGCATCGCAGAGCCTTGAGCGCGCATTGGCCGATGTCGATGCCCCACACGCTGCCTGATTTAGCCATCCTCGCACCCTTTGCACAAACCTAGCGCCAGCCTGCCCGTGGGGAGGTGCGCTAACGATCACAAGATCAAATCGGATAAGGAGACGGTCGACGGGCCCCGCCAAAAACCGCCTGAGCCGAGCGCGAGGGGCCGAGAGACAAGGGAGGATGAAGCGGTCGGCCCGCTGCGTCGGATACTGCTGTTCCACACATCAATGTACTAGGACCACTTCGGAAATGTCAACATTTTACGGCCGTTTGTGACCCTCTCGTTACCGTCCTACGGTCCCTGAACCGCCAACGCCACCCATATGAGGCATTGCGCCGGGCCTCTAGCTAGCACCCGGCAGAATATTTTGGCCATCGCGATAGAAACGGCTTAAAAACAAGCGTGTCTACTTTTTCTTACGATTTGCGCTTGCACGTAAACATTGCTTTACACGGCCAAAATCGCACATTGTCCATCTGCAATTTTTAAGTGCTGACGCGGCCTCTACTTGCT
>JAEZGD010000104.1 GCA_023417165.1 Planctomycetota bacterium | reverse complement strand
CTCAGGCGTGTTCAACGCATAGATCAATCCGGCCGCGAACGAATCGCCAGCGCCGACGCGATCGACAATGTTCTTAATCTCGTAAGGCGCGTATTCGCCGGCGCTGTTCAGCGGCGCGAAACTCGCTTCGCGCGCGGCCGCGTCGTACAGCATCGCACCCCAGTCGTTGTGATCGGCCGAGTGACTTTCTCGCAGCGTGATCGCCACGCGTGACACGCGCGGAAAACGCTCGACGATTTGCCGCGCGACCTGTTCGTAAGCGGCGGCATTGATGCGCCCCGCGCCGACATCGGTGCCGCTGGCATGGATGCCCAGCACATCGGCCGCATCTTCTTCGTTGGCAATCACCAGGTCGACGTGTTCCAGCACTTGCGACATGCATTCGCGCGCGAGTGCTTTAGCGGCGGTGCCTGGTCGCCAGGTCCACAGCTTCTTACGAAAGTTGAGGTCGCACGAAACCGTGACGCCCGCCTGCTTGGCTTGTTGCACGAGCGCCAGGTTGGTGCGGCAAGCCGTTTCGCTGATCGCTGGAGTGATGCCAGTCACGTGCAACCACTTCACGCCGTCGAGCGCCTCGGCAAAGCGATACTCTTGTGGTTCAGCCAGGCTGACGGCGCTGAACTCGCGATCGTAAATTACCGTCGAGCCGCGCTGGTTGGCGCCGACTTCGACAAAATACAGGCCTAGTCGCCCTGACTTTCGCCACAGTACATGCTGGGTATCGACGCCCAGGCCGCGCAGCGTCGCGGCAATCGACTCGGCGATCGGCGTGGCCGGCAGCGCCGTTACATAACGCGCCGGTAGGCCCAGCATCGCCAGCGAGGCAGACACATTCGCCTCGCCACCGCCCCAGGTCACTTGCACCTCGCCCGGCAAGGCTTGCCGCCAGCGCAGTCGTCCTGCAGGCGCGATCCGGGCCATCACTTCGCCAAACGCCAAAAACATGCATCCCTCGCTGAATCAACAAACGTGCGAGGCGTCAGAATACCGAAATCAGCGAGTTTTGGATACCAGAACGCAAAACGCGGCAGGCTTCGAGAAACCTGCCGCGTTGATAATTCAGTAGATCGCGTTCTCTCGTCGGAAACGCCATTTATTGCTTCGTAATCTTGATATTGCGATATACGACGGGGCCGTGGTCGCCTTGGAACATGAGAGGACCGGTGGGGGCTTCTTTGCCACTCACACCGCTGGGCGTGGGGCCTTTCATCTCGACGTTTTCGTGAATGGTGACGCCGTTCAGCACGACCTTCACAAACTTGGCGTTGGCGACCTTCTTATCGCCTTCGAACTTCGGCGCTTGAAAGACGATCTCCATCGTTTGCCACTCGCCGGGCGCTTTGGCGGCGTTCTTGCGCGGCTTGGCAGACTGGTAGAGCCCGCCGATATCGCCGGGGCCGATCTGCTCGTCGGTCTTGCCGAAGCTATCGAGCACTTGCACTTCATATTCGCCCATCACATAGACGCCGCTATTCGAGCCTTGCGGAATCATCAGGTCGAGCGAGATGATGCAGTCGCCGAACTTCTCTTCGGTATAGATGTCGACGCCGCCGCCACCGTTCTTGGCGTTCACCAACTGCGCCGACTCTGGCGAACTGGCATCGGTGACTGTTAAGAGTTTCGGATTGCTGGCGTCCTGCTTCGCTTCGCCGGCTTTCCAAAAGCTTTTGTTGGCGTCGCCTTTCAGCTTCCAGCCGGTGAGGTCTTTGCCATTGAACGGCTTCACGGCGTCGGCTGCGAAGGTCACGTTGGCCAGCAGCAAGGCAATCACAACAAACAACGAGCGGCGCATCACAACGTCTCCTGGGATGAGGGAAAGTCGGGCGGGAGTCTGGCGGGTAGTCAGCAGCGTACTCTAAGGGAAAGTCCAATGTAAAAACAGCGTGCAACTGCGAGGACCCCGCGATAGCATGCGCACTTGAGCGCGGAGTGTGTTGTGAGACCTTTGAGAAACCGCCGGGAGTCCTCGCATGTCCCAGTCTACGAATCCTTATCAGGCACCGAATTTGAAGGCTCAGCCCGCGCCCAAACCGGTCAAACCCAAGCAGCCGCCGATTCCCGCCTGGGCGTGGATCTTTGCGGTGCTGTGCGGGGCCATTCCGTTGGTCACACTTGGCGGAGCTATCCCAGCCGCGATTGGCTTTGGCGGTGCGGGCGGTTGCATCGGACTAGCTCGAAACCCGGAATTGAACGTTGCCGTGCGTGTGATCGGCTGCATCGCGATCACCGCCGTCTGCTGGCTCCTTTTCGTAGGCATGTTCATTGCCGCGGCGGCTGCGGCTGGTTAAGCCCTTCGCGTTTCTAGCGTGATGGCTTTCAAATGCCCTGTAGGCCTGAAGTGGGGTATTGCGGTGGTGCTGCGCACCGCCAGGTCTACTGGCGGTATGGGTAAGCGATAAGTGTCTTTGGAATAAGGAGATAGGACATTTCATGGAGACGCGCGTCGATCTATTCGATACAACCGTAAATGACTCTTTATGGGTAGTGATTATGCGGAAAACGTTGCTCTAAACCATTGGCTTCGTTACCATTAGGTATCCCCACTGCCCGCTAGAACTACCCCTTCGAATAATTGCCATGCTTCGTGTTTGTGTTTGGACATGTGCAGTTGCCTGGGCAATTTTGAGCAGCGGTGTTGCCATCGCTGCCGAGGCCGATGAGGTTCCGCTGTCGCCTGAGCAGACCAAGTTCTTTGAAGAGCAAGTGCGGCCCCTGTTGGCGACTCACTGCTACAAATGTCACGGCGATGAGAAGCAAAGAGGGGCGTTACGCGTCGATTCGAAGGCCGCGCTGCTAGCTGGTGGCGAATCGGGCCCCGCAGTGGTCCCTGGCAAGCCGGACGAAAGCTTGCTCGTCGAAGCGATCAACCATGCGTCCTTCGAGATGCCGCCTGAGGGCAAGTTGAAGGACAACGAGATCGCCACGCTCACCAAATGGGTTGAACTTGGCGCTCCTTGGCCCGGCGATCATGGCCACGGCAAGCTGCCGACGAAACGCGAAAAAATCACCGACGAAGACCGAGCCTTCTGGTCCTTTCAACCGCTCAAGCGACCGCAGATTCCTGCCATCGAAAACGATAGCTGGTCACGCGGCCCGATCGATCGCTTTGTGTTGGCTCAACTGCAAGCTGCGGAGCTGACGCCCGCCGACGAGGCCGAGCCAGAACAACTGGTGCGACGTCTGTACTTCGATTTGACCGGCCTGCCGCCCACTTCGGCTGAGATCGATGCCTATTTGCAGGATACGTCCACCGACAAGTACGAGCGACTAGTCGATCGCTTGCTCGCCAGCCCTCGCTATGGCGAACGCGCCGCGCGGCTCTGGCTCGACTTGGTCCGCTATGCCGAAAGCGATGGTTATCGCCAAGACGCGTATCGCCCGCATGCCTGGCGCTATCGCGACTATGTCGTCCAGTCGTTCAACGCCAACAAGCCTTACGATCAATTCGTGCGTGAGCAGTTGGCCGGCGATGAACTGGCGCCGCACGACCCCAACGCGATCGCGGCTACCGGTTACTTGCGGCTAGGCATTTACGAGTACAACGCCAAAGACGCGCTGACGCAGTGGAACTTCATTCTCAATGACATCACCGATGTCACCGCCGATGTCTTCATGGGCATGGGCATGAGCTGCGCCCGCTGCCATGACCACAAATTCGATCCGATTCTGCAGGCCGATTACTTCCGTCTTCGCGCGTTCTTCGCGCCGATCATGCCTCAGGATGCGATGCCGCTGGGCACGCCGGAACAACTGGCCGAATACCGCGCCAAACTCGCCGCCTGGGAAGAGAAAACGGCTGAGATTCGTGCCGAACTCGACAAGATGGAGCAACCCAAGCTAAAGGCGGCGGCCGACAGCGAAATCAATCGTTTTCCCGACGACGTGCTGGCCATGTATCGCAAGCCAGCCGAGGAACGCAATCCGTTCGAGCAACAAATCTCGTACCTCGTTGGTCGCCAAGGCAAGATCAAGGAAGTGGGCGTCAAGTTCGAGACTGCCTTCAAAGGCGAAGAGCTCGAACGCTGGAAATCGCTGCATGTACAACTCAAGGCGCACGAGGCAGAGAAGCCCAAGCCACTGCCGGTGACGTATGCCGTGACCGATGTCGGCCCGGTGCCGCCTCCGACAACAATTCCAGGCAGCCGCAAGCAAGAGG
>JAEZGD010000117.1 GCA_023417165.1 Planctomycetota bacterium | reverse complement strand
CGCCTGAGGAGATCACGACCGTATGGGTCGTAATGAGCACGTCGATCAGTGGTCCGATGGTGGACGGATCGTCGATGCGTCCCAGCATGTAAGCAGCGCGGTTGATGCGAACGTTGTTGTCGTTCTTGAGCGCGTCGAGATACGGCTTTTGCAGGTTCGGTACTTTTAATTTCAAGAGCTGGTCAGCGCACTGGTAAAAGGTTTCGAGATCGGGATCGTTGAGCGTGACATAGACCAGCGACTCGATCGCCTCGGCGCTGCCGATCGCGCACAGCACTTCGATGTACAGCGATTTGACGTCGAGCGAACGCTCGCTGGTCAGCATCGCGCGCAGCGGACCGACGGCCGCCTCGTCCCGTACTTCGGCAATGCGCTGATAAGCGCTGGCAGCCGTGCGCGGCTCATTCAACTGAGCACGCCAGCCTTTCAAGCGCGCCAGCCAGTCGCGCGCGGCTTGCTTCGCGCTTTCGCGCGATTCGATGAGCTCGATGTCTTGCGGCGAACGCCACTCGCCTTTGTAGAGTTGATAGCCGCGCTCAGACAAGTGATCGCGGCGAGTGGTCCACTTGCCTTGTAACTGCACGTAGCCCAGTGCGTGGCGCGCTTCGATATGGTCGGGCGAGAGTTCCACAATTCGCCGCAGGTGTGTCTCGCGCTGCGCTTTTAACTGATGCTGGCGGCACCATTCGGCCAGCTTCCATTGCCCAGCGACGGTGTTGGCATAGCTGGGCGCGCGGCGCGTGTATTCCGCTTCCGCGTCTTTTTGACGTGTGACTTCGGCCACGCGGCTAGCAGGCAGCGTCAGCGTGATGCCGCTATCGGTGCGAATGTCGTAACTGGTGCGCGGCGTCTGCTGGCGATTGAGGAGCTGGCCTTCGACCTCGCCACCATCCACCAGCACGAAGCGATCTGCGCTGGCGGTCGGCGCTGCAATGAGCAGCGTCAGCATCGCTAGCAGCAAGCAGGTCGAGTTGGCGCACGCGCGAGTCATGTTCGGTTCCGACGAGAAGACCTCTCCAATATAGGGGCGATGCTGGCCGCGAGGCAACGGTTTTGCTGGCGCCAAGCCGAGCGGCCGCCCCCTCAACAGTGGTCTGGCCGCTGGCGGCGGGTTTCGCTATCGTCTGCACGCGATTTTGTGCCTGGTAAAAGCCTCGCCCAGGGAGGGGCGCGTGAACAAGATCAAAGCGCTGGTGCTGTCGGCCGTAACGGCCGCCATCGGCTATTTCGTACTACAGAACTTCGATATCGCCGGGTTGGAGAGCCTGAAGCTGAATCCCAAGGGGACGCAGCCGGTCTCGAATACGTCGGCCGATTCGCGCAGCTTTGCGCCTCCGGTGCAGCGCACGGGCGACACGATTCGCATCGCCACGTTCAACATTCAAGTCTTTGGCGAAACGAAGGCCCAAGATCCGCACGTGATGGATATCTTGGCGCGCATCGTTCGCAACTTCGATGTGGTGGCCATTCAAGAGATTCGCGCCCGCAACCAAGATGTGGTGCCGTACTTTGTCGAGCAAATCAATGCGGCCGGGCGGCGCTATGACTATGTGATTGGCGAGCGCTTGGGACGCAGCAACAGCAAAGAGCAGTACGCGTTCATCTTCGATACGCAAAGCCTAGAGGTTGATCGCCAGCAGTTGTATACCGTTGCCGATCCCGATGATTTGCTGCATCGCGAGCCGTTTGTGGCGCTATTTCGCGTGCGCGGGCCGCCGCCCGATCAGGCCTTCACGTTCACGCTGATTAACATTCACACCGATCCCGACGAAGTCCCTCAAGAGCTGAACGTACTCGACGACGTCTATCTGGCGGTGCGCAACGATGGCCGCCAAGAGGACGACATTATCCTGCTGGGCGACTTGAATACCGACGATCGTCGCCTCGGCGATTTGGGACGCTTGAGCGGACTGGTGCCGGTCGTCTCTGGCATGCCGACCAACACGCGCGGGACCGCGCAGTACGACAACATCTTGTTTACCGAGCAAGCCACTCGCGAGTTCACCGGCCGCGGCGGCGTCTTCGACTTCATGCGCGAATACAACCTGACCATGGAGCAGGCCGAAAAGGTCAGCGACCACCTGCCGGTCTGGGCCGAGTTCAGCATCTATGAAGGAGGCCAGGCTGGCCGCTTCGCCGGGCGCGAGCCGGATGTGAAGTAGCGGGGCAGGGGACGGTGATTAGAGAGCAGTGAGGGATCCTGCAGTGGGAAGCTAGGTTCCCTGCACCGCTAAGATTTGCAGCTTCGCGCTGGTGTACTTTTTAGACCGGCCTCGTATCGTGCTGCGTAGTTTCGCCATTTACCTAGTCTTTGTAAATTATCGGGCATGGCTCATGCTGTGCACCTCTACGGGGTGAAAGTAAAAAGAGTAGATTTCTGAACTTTTTTCTGGTTCTGCCGGTTTTCCTTTTCGGAGCCGGACTATTCTCGCTGTCGGCTGATTCAGTCAGCCTGTCTTAAGTACTGGTATGCATGCCGGTTATGTCGAGTTGAGGGAGCGGGAGTTCTTTGCCCGTCACGCTTCTTTCGCCCGCCTGAAAAAATCTTCGTAACAAATCTCCGCCCGCTTCGCTTAGGAGCGATGCCCTGCTTGAGGGCGTTCCCTCAGGCGACCCTTTTCCGGAGATTCAACGATGCTTTCTGCGCATACGCTGACGATTGGCCGCCCCTTCTTTTTAGCGACCGCCCTGGGCTTGATGACATTAGGTTTTGCTGGCTTCAGCAGCGACGCCGACGCGGCCCCGCGCCGCCCGGTACGCAGCTATTACAAGACTCCGATGCAGCTTCAGAGCAACCGCGGCGCGGCCGTGTCGCTCAATCCGCAACCGTTGCCGCCGAAGGAGATTCTTCTTCGTCCGCGGTTGGCCAAGTAGCGTCTGCTCGGTCTCACTCTTTGCCACAAACTTCCGAAAGCCATAACCATGTCTGTATCGCTCCCCAAACTGTTGCTTTTGGTGCTGATCGTTCTGGCTCCCGCCGTGGCGCATGCGCAGGGGATTGAAGTCTTCAGCCATCTGGAACGGCCTGGCTTCAAGGGCCAGCCCGCCAAGGTGTTGTCGCAACCGACACTGATCGCCGATCTGGTAGCGGAACTGAACGATCGTCGACCCCAGATTGAAGCCGAGCTGCGCAAGCAACTGGGCGGCGGCGACTTGCTCGGCAAGGGCTATACCTTGTACAAGCTCAATCCGCGACTCGGGGAAGCGACCTTCCGCTTCGACTCGCCCGGCGTGTTCAGCATTCGCATGCCTGGCAATCACCTCTATGCGCGTTGCACCCAGCCGACAGTGCTCGGCTCAGATGCCGACCCGGCGGTGGAACTGAACTTTGACGTACTCGTCTCCGGCACGTTCGATCTACCGACGCCGCAGCGTCCGACGATCACCATCACCACCGCGGTGGTGCAAATACCGCGACTGACGATCAAGTCTCGCAATGTTTCTGGCGCGGTCGTGATCGGTAGCGGCGTGATCTTTGACTTCTTCAACAAGAAGCTCACCGGCCGCAGCATCATTCAAGACACCTTCAATAAGGTGGCGATCCACGACGTGACCGATCATCTCAACGATGCGCTGGTCGGCGTCAACAAGCAACTGAAGAAGCTGCATGCTCAAGGGCACCGCGCCAGCACGCGTCTCGATGGACAGGTCTTACAGATTACCATGCATCGCAAGCTGACGCCTGCCGACCTGCTCGACGTGAAGGTGCAACCCTCGACGATCCTGAACAAGCCAATCTTAGACAAAGCGAAAGTGGAGATTGGCGCGGTGAAAATTCCGACCAAGCCTGCGGACTCGCCGGCGAACAAGCTTCGCCAGAACCGCATACTGCTGAAGAAGAAACCATAGCGTGTCCTGAGACACTTCACAACTTTCGCCTCAGCGGCGCTTTGAACACGCCGCTGAGG
>JAEZGD010000089.1 GCA_023417165.1 Planctomycetota bacterium | reverse complement strand
CAACAGACGTGGAACTGCAGCTCCCGCGGAAAGGCGGGCGGACATGCAACATGCAACATGCAACATGCAACAGGACGATCGGAAACCCGGGCGGCCGGTTAGCCATCGCCGTGGACCGGCAGGATGGCTGAAGCTTGTCGCTTTGCGACCGAACTTCTCAGTCGTTTCGCTGGAATGGTGCCGGGCGCTTACCGATACGCGACGACAGCACAGAAGCGATTCAACCTGTTGCCTCTGACCAAACGTCTCGCATGTCATGGGATCGCAGCATGGCAATTGCAATCACGCGTTGCTTGGCCATTCAGAAGTATCGCGACATCGACTTAGACTCGCGATCCTTGGCGTTCTACATGCTGGTCGCCTACCCAACGCTTCGTCGCGAAGGCGGACATCCATCAACCCAGTCGTCGTCATCGAACAATCCATACACCTGCTGACTGGCAGCGGGTGTACGATACACCCCGTACGGCCGTTTGCAGGAGTATAGAAAGGTGTTCTTTCCATTGCGGGCCGCCCAGGTTTATCGCCGTAACGTCTTCGCAGCCAGTCGCTTTTGACTTACACGAACAGGTCCTTTGATAAGATTTCCTAAACCGTAGGTCAGAAGTTCGCATCCTCTCAGGCGTACTTTGGCAGGCTGCTAACGTAGGAAAGCTGCGGCACCTCTGGTGTGCGTGCCCTCTAAGTCTTTTTCCTAATCTCGCCTGAACTTGTTGCGGAGGGCCGCGGATTCGGGCAGAGTGACCCCGTGCTTAATCGTCATACCACGGGGGAACAGGTATGGATGGAGTCTATGATGCCGCGCTGCGCGCTGACGACGAGCTATCGTCGGTCACCGAAGCACCGCCTGAAGTCTCGATCGTAATGCCCTGCTTGAACGAAGCAGATACGCTGGAGATCTGCATTCGTAAGGCGCAAGAAGGATTGCGTGCGGGGCATCTCCGCGGCGAGATCATCGTCGCCGATAACGGCAGCACCGATGGCTCGCAAGAGATTGCCCTGCGGTGCGGGGCGCGCGTGGTGCCGGTCGAAGCTCGCGGTTATGGCAATGCATTGATGGGCGGTATCGCCGCAGCGCGCGGGCGATACGTCATCATGGGCGATGCCGACGACAGTTACGATTTTCGCGAAGTTCCCAAGTTTGTGAATCGCCTGCGGGAAGGCTATGAATTGGTGCAAGGTTGTCGATTGCCATCCGGCGGCGGGCAAGTGCTACCAGGTGCGATGCCACCGCTCCATCGCTGGCTGGGCAATCCGTTATTTTCGGCGATGGCGCAGCGCATGTTTCACGCGCCGATCCACGACATTTATTGCGGCCTGCGCGGTTTCACGAAGGACTTGTACGAGCGACTCGACTTGCGCTGCACCGGCATGGAGTTCGCCACCGAAATGGTTATCAAGGCGAGCCTGTATCGCGAGACCATTGCCGAAGTACCCATCACATTGCATCCCGATGGCCGCACGACACATCCGCCTCACTTGCGCACCTGGCGCGATGGCTGGCGCACGCTACGATTTTTCTTGATGTACAGTCCGCGCTGGCTGTTTTTGGTGCCCGGCCTGTTACTGGTGTTGATCGGCTTGATTGGCTATGCCATCGCTATGCCGGGCCTAAGCTTGGCTGGAGTGACCTTCGATGCGCACACGTTGCTGTTTGCCAGCCTGGCGATGCTGATGGGCTATGAGGCGATGCTGTTTTCTATCTTTACCAAGCGATTCGCCATCAGCGAAGGATTGCTGCCAGCCGACCCGCGATTCACGCGGTTCTTAAGCGTGGCTTACCTGGAGCGCGGCGTCTTACTGGGAGCGGCTGGTTGGCTGATCGGCTTTGGGCTGCTCGTCGGAGCGATCTGGCAATGGTGGCAAGCCGATTTCGGCAAGCTGGATTATGCGGTGACCATGCGTTGGGTGATTCCTGGCATGACGCTGAGTGCGATTGGCTTTCAAACGATCCTAGCGAGCTTCTTCCTAGGTGTCTTAGGCCTCGCACGTCGGTAGAGGCAGCGCATGCTTCACAACGTCTGGCACTATGTTGAGCCGGGAATCTTGCTGGCGATTCTGATTGTCGCATTAACCAGCGGCGCAACTGAGCGCACCCAGCACCGTTGGTTCGGTCGCCTGGCGCGCCGGCGCTGGCTAGCGGTGGGGATAGTCAGCGGCATAGCGTTCGTGGGCGCGGTTCTGCTCACGCTGGGGCGCGGCGCGCCTGTGCCTGCGATTCACGACGAGTTTGCCTATCTGCTGCAAGGCGATACCTTCATCCATGGCCGCCTGACCAATCCGCCTCATCCGCTGGCCGAATTCTTCGATACCTTTCATGTCCTGCAAAAGCCGACCTATACCGGCAAGTATCCGCCGGCGCAAGGGTTGTTATTGGCGTTAGGGCAAATACTCGGGCATCCGGTGGTGGGCGTTTGGATTAGCTTCGCGCTATTCTGCGGCGCACTGTGCTGGATGCTGCAAGCCTGGCTGCCGCCGCGCTGGGCATTGCTCGGCGCGCTCTTGATGACGGTACGACTATTGGCCGCCTCTGGAATACAGCAATGGGCCTATGGCTATTGGGGCGGCGCGGTGGCGGCGCTAGGAGGCGCGCTACTGTTTGGAGCGGGACGGCGTTTGTGGGAGCGACCTCAATGGACACACTCGCTGGCGCTTGCGACAGGACTAACGCTGCTCGCCAATAGCCGTCCCTGGGAAGGGCTGCTCGTCAGTATGGTCATGCTCGGAACATTGGCTTGGCGCTATCTGAGTTGCCGGGTTAGCTCGTTTTCACAAACGACGACGCAACTAATACTGCCTGTCGCGGCCATCATGACTCTCTGCCTGGCCTGGATGGGACATTACAACCAGCGTGTCACTGGGGACTGGCACAGATTTCCGTATCGCGAGCATAGCGATCAGTACACACAAGTACCACTCTTTTTGTGGCAAGCGGATGCGACGAGCTCTAAACCATACAGTGATCCGCTGCTGCAGGAATTCTATTGCGGCTTTGAAACAACCGATTGGAATCGCGCCCAACATTGGCGTAGCACCCTAGAATTGACCACGCATCGTCTCATGGCGCCGCAGCAATACTTTTTAGGCTGGCTTCTGTTTCCGCTATGGATCGTCGGCTGCCTCACTGGAAAAGCCTGGCCGCGATTCGCCGCCTTCACGTTCTTGGGATTATGGGGCATTGGGTTACAGACGTGTTGGTTTCTGCCCCATTATCTCGCGCCGGCCATTTGCTTGGTGCCCTACTTAGTCATGACGGGTATGCGTCGCGTTTGGCACTGGCGCATTGCGGAACGCGAAGTTGGACGCACATATGTCATGCTCACTTTGCTTGCGTATGCTCTTCTGGCTTGCGTTACCCTTGTTCCGTACAAGAATCGCTCGGATTGGAATCATCGCCGCGCGCAGGTTGTCAGCCAATTGACGACCGCAGGCGGTGAGCATGTGGTCATCGTTCGATACTCTGCAGACCACAGCCCTCATTGCGAATGGGTTGCGAATCAAGCAGATATCAATGAAGCACCAATCATTTGGGCGCGTGAGAAAGAGCCGGAAAAACTTCGGCAGCTACTGCAATATTACCCGGATCGCAAATTCTGGGTGCTTGAGGCCGATGAGTCGCCCGCGAAACTCGAACCGCTGGACACTTCCGCTTTCTTCTCTTCCTAGCGGTGCATGCTCATGCTCCAGCAAGCCTGGCATTACGCAGATTTTTGGATCGCGTTAGCGATTGTGGGCTGCTGTTTTACTGCCGCCGCGCCGCGAATCCGCGTCCCAATTGTGGGCGTCCAGACGGCTGTGCTCTGGGTGAGCCTGCTTGGACTGCTGGGCGGCATCGCGCTCACGCTCGTTCGTGGACTGCCAGTGCCGTACGTTCATGACGAATTTGCCTTTCTCCTGCAGGCAGATACGTTCGCGCATGGCCGGCTGGCGAACCCATCCCATCCACACGCAGATTCTTTGGAAACATTTCACGTACTGCAGCATCCAACCTATGCCGGCAAGTATCCACCGGCGCATGCAATCTTTTTGGCTGCTGGACAAATCCTATGGCATCCCATCGTGGGCGTCTGGATTAGCTGCTCGCTCGCATTTGCTGCCATCTGTTGGATGTTGTACGCTTGGTTGCCGCCTCGTTGGGCGTTCGCCGGAGCCGCGCTATTTGCGCTGCGGATGTTGACCATGTTCGGCGTCCATCAGTGGTGCTACTCGTACTGGGGCGGTAGCACCTCGGCGCTTGGTGGAGCACTGGTCTATGGCGCCGGGCGAAGATTGCTGGATCGCATCGACGGCAAAACCGTTGCGATTTTCTGCGGCGGGTTGATGGTGCTGGCCCATAGTCGCCCATTGGAGGGCCTGGTCGTCTCAATCCCTATCGTCGCCGTCCTTGGCTGGCGATACCTGATTCTGCGGCAAGCGCCCATGGCAGCGCTACTCACACGTTTAATCGGACCGGCGCTGCTTGTTTTGGTGCCGGGGTTCACCGCGATGGCCTATTACAACTTCCGCGTTACAGGCGATCCGCTTCGACATCCCTATCGCGAACACGTGGCGCAGAAGACGCAGGTTCAATTGTTCTTTTGGCAGTCTATGCAGGCTCCGCACAGCTATGTCGATTCTCACGTGGCACGGTTTTACCATGACGAAGCGCACGATTGGCGAGCCATGCAAACATGGCCCGGTTGGCAAGCGACGAACAGCTTTCGTCTGCGGTGGTTTAGCAGATGGTACTTTGGCTGGCTTCTTGCGCCCGTGGTACTCTTGGGAGCTTGCTGTCGCAGTCGCAAGATTCCACTCGCCACCATTGCGACCTTATTGGTACTGGGCATTGGCTTGCAAACTTGTTGGTTTCAACCGCACTATGCCGCGCCGGCAGCACCTCTCTTGGCGCTATTCCTTGGCAATGGTCTCCGCCGCATGTGGCATTTGAGCCTCTTCGGTAAGGAGATCGGAAAAGGAGCCGTGCTACTTATCGCTAGTTCTTACTGCGTGCTGGCGATCGCCTGCTTGATCCCCGATTGGCGCTCACCACCGCCGACGTGGTCAGAAAAACGCGAGGCCATCATTGCGGATTTACACAAACAGCCAGGCAAGCATCTCGTAATCGTGCATTACAGCCCGGATCACAACAACACGGAAGAATGGGTTTATAACGCTGCCAATATCGATCAATCCCCAATAGTCTTTGCGCGTAGTTTGGGCGATGGCCAAGATCGCGAATTAATCAGCTACTTTGGCGATCGGCATCTTTGGACGTTGCAAGCCGATGAATCCTCTCCCAGCCTGGTAAAGCTCACTGAATAGCAGCCATAGGAGTCGGGCATGCTCACCGAGTTTGACCATTTCGTGCATAGCTACGAATCGCGGTTAGATGAAGGACTGGCAATCTCGGGCGAGAGCATGCATTTCTTCGCCCGCAGCAGGGTCGCCTGGCTTTGGGGGCAGCTTCGCAAGCATGGACGCCCGCCCGAGACAATCCTCGACTTTGGCTGCGGAAAGGGCGACACTTCCACTTTATTGCTTCATCAATTCGGTGCTCGTTCGGTTGTGGGGGTCGACATATCCACTTCGAGCCTCGCCATCGCAGAACAATTGCACGCTACGACGGAGGTTTGCTTCCGTCATCGCGACGATTCTTTGCCAACCGAAGAATTTGATCTGGCTTACTGTAATGGGGTGTTCCACCACATTCCTCCCGAAGTCCGAGCGAGGGAAACGGCGTGGATCTTCGAGCGCTTGCGCCCCGGCGGTTACTTTGCCTTTTGGGAGAATAATCCGTGGAATCCAGGCACGCGGTGGGTCATGAGCCGGATCGCCTTTGACCGCGATGCGGTGCTGGTTTGGCCCCGGCAAGCCCGGCGGCTGCTGCGCTCGCAGGGGTTTCACATTGTGGCGACCGATTTCTGCTTTATCTTCCCCCGCCTGTTAGCGTGGTTACGCCCTACAGAACCACTCGCATGCAAGGTTCCGGTCGGCGCGCAATATCTGGTGTTGGCGAAAAAACCCGCCTAAACATCCCTTTTGGGGCTCGCCTTTTCGCCGCGCAGTTAAACTGCTAAGGTGTTAGCTGCAAACGTTCTGCGCTCGCCTTCCTCTCATCGTACGACAGCCCCTGCATGCCGAAGATCACTAAACTGCTGGTCGCCAATCGCAGCGAAATCGCCATCCGTGTGTTCCGCAGCGCCCACGAATTGGGCATTCGCACTGTGGCCATCTATACCCACGAAGATCGGTACGCGCTACACCGTTTCAAGGCCGACGAAGCCTATCTAGTCGGCAAGCCAGGCGAACCGATCCGCGCGTATTTAGATGTCGATAACATCGTCGGCATTGCCAAGGAACGGGGAGTCGACGGCATCCACCCAGGCTATGGGTTCATGTCCGAAAATCCGCTGCTCGCCCAGGCGTGCAAGGATGCCGGAATCACGTTCGTTGGTCCGACGGTCGCCGCCCTCGAACAACTCGGCGACAAGACCTTCGCCCGCAACATCGCCGAAAAGATCGGCGTCCCGGTGTTGGGGGGCAGCAGCGCCGCCATCACTAGCGTGGCCGAAGGCGAGAAGTTGGCCGCGCAGCTCGGCTATCCGATTATCTTAAAGGCGGCGAAAGGCGGCGGTGGTCGCGGCATGCGCGTCGTGCGCACGCCGGAGGAATTCGCGCCGAATTTCGAATCGGCCCAGCGCGAATCGCTGACGGCTTTCGGCAGCCCCGACATCTTCATCGAGAAGTTCATCGAGCACGCCCGGCATATTGAAGTGCAACTGCTGGGCGACCAGCACGGCAACCTGATGCACCTGTTCGAGCGCGATTGCTCGGTGCAGCGTCGGCATCAAAAGGTGGTCGAAATCGCGCCCGCGCCAATGATCGATCCCGCGCTGCGTCAGGGCCTGTGCAACGCCGCGCTCGCCATTGGCCGCGAAGTGCAGTACGAATGCGCAGGCACGGTCGAGTTTCTCGTCGATCGTGACACCAACCAGTTTTACTTCATCGAAGTCAACCCGCGCATTCAGGTCGAACACACCGTCACCGAGGAAGTCACTGGCATCGACATCGTGAAGTCGCAAATCCTGGTGGCGCAAGGAACGAAGCTTAGCGATCCCGAGATCGGTCTGGCGTCGCAAGACGACGTCAAGCTCAACGGATTTGCGGTGCAATGCCGCGTGACGACGGAAGATCCCAGCAAGAACTTCATGCCGGACTATGGCCGCGTGTCGCACTATCGTTCGGCGGCGGGCATGGGCATTCGCTTGGACGCCGGCAGCGCCTTCAGCGGCGCGGTCGTCAATCCGTTCTATGACTCAATGCTGGTCAAAGTCACCGCGCGCGGGCGACGTTTCATTGATGCCGTGCGCCGCATGGAACGCAGCCTGCAAGAGTTCCGTATCCGCGGCGTCAAAACGAACATTCCGTTCCTGATTGAACTTGTGATGCATCCGACGTTCCTCGAAGGACGCTGCACCACGCGTTTCATCGATCAGACGCCCGAACTGTTCGTGCTGCCGCAGCGTCAGGATCGCGCCACCAAGGTGCTGACCTACATCGGCGAGACGATCATCAATGGCAACGCGCTCGTAAAGGGAACCAAGCCTGCGCGCCGCATTCCTGCTCCGATCCCCACGATCGATCCGCGCTCGGCTCTGCCGCCAGGCGCGCGCGACAAGTTCAAAGAGCTAGGTGCTGAGAAGTTCAGCCAGTGGATCAAAGAGCAAAAGGGGCTGCTGCTCACCGACACCACGTTCCGTGACGCGCATCAATCGTTGTTGGCCACGCGGTTCCGCACGCACGATTTGCTACAAATCACCGACGTTTACGCCCGGCATGCCAGCCAATTGTTTTCGCTGGAAATGTGGGGCGGTGCGACGTTCGACACCTCGCTGCGGTTCCTGAAGGAATGCCCCTGGGATCGCTTGTCGCAGATGCGCGAGCGTGCCCCGAACCTGCTGTTCCAGATGCTGCTGCGGGCTTCCAATGCGGTCGGCTACACGAACTATCCCGACAACGTCGTGGAGTTGTTTGTCAAAGAAGCCGCCCAGGCGGGGATCGATGTCTTCCGCGTGTTCGATGCCCTCAACTGGGTGCCGAACATGCGTGTCGCCATGGAAGAGGTGCTGAAGACTGGCGCGATCTGCGAGCCGGCGATCTGCTATACCGGCGACATCCTCAATCCTAATCGCACCAAGTACAACCTGAAGTACTATGTGACGCTGGCGAAAGAGCTCGAGAAGATGGGCGCGCATATCCTGGCGATCAAGGATATGGC
>JAEZGD010000040.1 GCA_023417165.1 Planctomycetota bacterium | reverse complement strand
GGCCAGCCGCGCGTCTGGCGGCGATGTTGTGCGTTGGGGAAACCAAGCAATTTACCAACCTTCCTCGACCAACGCTAGGGCGTTTCTTTCGGAGCAACCAGCTCGTAAGGCGGGAAACCCGCGTTTCTTGGTTGTTTTTCTGCCAATCGCCCCCGGCAGCCCTCCGGCCTTGGGGCGAACTCCTTGCACGAGGGCGGCGGCCCTGTCATCGTGGCAACTTCGCCCGATTCTCCGTGATTTTCCCGCTACTATGCCTGCCGAATACCTTTGGCCCTGTATCACCGCGTTCCTCGCGGGAGCCATCAACGCCCTCGCAGGAGGGGGGACCTTACTGACGTTTCCCGCGTTGATCGCAGCCCTCAGGGCGATGAAAGTCCAAAATGCCGAAGTCGTGGCGAACGTCACTAGCACGATCGTCCTGGTCCCGGCCTCGCTCTCCAGTGCTTGGGCGTATCGCGAAGAATTAAGCGAGGTCAAGCACTGGCTGCGCATCCTGTCCTACCCCAGCATTTTAGGGGGCACGCTCGGTGCTTTGCTTGTCATCTGGTTTCCGGACGCCTTCCGAAGTTTGGTGCCGTGGCTGATCCTGACCGCGTCAGTCCTCTTTGCCGCTCAGCCGCTGGTTTCGAAATGGCTGGGACACACCGCGACCGCGAAGCCTTCGCAAAGTCGTGTGGCGACGGTCGTCATCGCACAATTCTTTGTCAGCCTGTACGGCGGTTACTTTGGCGCAGGCATTGGCATTCTCATGCTCAGCGCTTTCGCCCTGATGGGAATGGCGAATATGCACGAGATGAACGCATTGAAATCCGTGCTCGCCACGGCCGTCAACGCCACGGCGGTGTTGATCTTCATCGTGCAAGACTTTCGCGCGGCAGGCACTTCCGAAGATCCTAAAGTCGTGCACTGGCCCCTGGCCGGCGCCATGATCGTGCTGGCTCTGGCTGGCGGCTATTTCGGCGCGCGGTATGGGCGGAAATTGCCTGTGAAATACGTCCGTTACCTGGTCATCATCATCGGTTTTGGCCTGACCGCGTATTACTTCCTGAAGCCGCTGCTGGAAGCGACACCGGAAGCTTCCTAACGGCCGCAGCGCTCGCCCGCCCATCGCGTGAACTGGCTTTTCGTTGAACCGCTCCCTCCGAGGGGATACTATCAAAGGAGTTGTGTTCGCAGGTTTTCTCACCCATCGAGGGCGGCATGCGCGGATTCGCGATCGTATGGAGCGCTGTCGTTTGTTGCTGCGTGCCCTTGGCGGCGGCAGAACCCGCGGCCGAGCACTTCGACAAGGCGATCGCGCCGCTGCTCGCGCGACGCTGTCTCGACTGCCACCAAGGCGAGCATGCCCAAGGTGGCCTCGATCTTTCGCAGCGTGCGAAGGCCCTGGCCGGCGGCGAATCAGGCGTCGCCATTACGCCAGGCAAGCCAGACGATAGCCTCTTGTGGCAGCGCGTCGTCGATGGCGATATGCCTCCGAAAAAGCCGCTGCCAGAAGCGGAACGCGAGCTGCTGAAAGCCTGGCTCGCTAGCGGCGCGACGTGGGGCGCCGACCCCATCGATGCTTTCCGCTTCACGACCGACACGCGCGCCGGCTACGACTGGTGGGCGCTACAACCATTGCAGCGTCCCGCGATTCCCGATGTGAAGTATTACTGGCCGCGGCACAATTCGATCGACGCATTCGTTCAAGCGAAGCTCGCGAGCGCCGGTTTGCAGCCAAGTTTCCCTGCGGATCGTAAATCGCTGGCGCGTCGCCTTTCGTTCGACTTGCTCGGTCTGCCGCCGACGCCTGAAGAGGTGGCAGCCTTCGTCGCCGATCCTGCGCCGCACGCGCCGGCACAGTTAGTCGATCGCTGGCTAGCTTCGCCGCACTATGGCGAGCGGTGGGCACGGCACTGGCTTGATGTGGTCCGCTTTGGCGAAAGCCAAGGCTTCGAGCGCGACAAACTGCGCACCGACAGTTGGCGCTATCGCGATTGGGTGGTCGCGGCCTTCAATCACGACCTCCCTTACGATCAGTTCGTGAAACTACAACTCGCTGGCGACGTGCTGCAGCGCAACGATGCCGACGCGATCGCCGCCACCGGCATGCTAGTCGCCGGGCCTTACGACGAAGTCGGCAAGACGCAGCAAAGCGCGGCCATGAAAGCGGTCGTCCGTCAGGATGAACTCGAAGACCTCGTCGGCGTGGTGGGGCAATCGTTTTTGGGTCTGACAGTGAACTGCGCTCGCTGCCACGATCACAAATTCGATCCGATCCGGCAGACCGAATACTATCAACTGGCCGCGGCGCTCGCTGGCGTCGAACATGGCTCGCGACGTCTGCCCGCCAGCGCTCAGGCGACCGTTGCCGACGCCCGCGCGGCTTTGAATCAGCGTAAAAAGCTGCTCGAAGGACAAATCGATGCGATCGTGCGACCGGTGCGCGACGCCATCGCGCGCGAGCAGCAACAGAAAACCGAACAGACTCCCCTGCCCGTCCCGCTGGCCGAATGGACCTTTGACGCCGACCTGAAAGATCAGCGAGGCACGCTGCATGCGGAGGAAAAGTCCGGTGCCAAACGAGCGCAAGGCGAGCTGGCTCTGAATGGCCAAGAGGCTTATGCGGCGACTGGCCCGATCGAACGCGAACTTGGCGAAAAGACGCTTGTCGCGCGCGTGCGATTGGCCAATACGCAGCAGCGCGGCGGCGGTGTGATCAGTGTGCAAACGCTTGATGGCAATACCTTCGATGGAATCGTCTTTGGCGAGCGCGAGCCGGCCCGCTGGATGGCGGGTAGCGACTTCTTCCGCCGCACGCAAAGCTTTGCCGGCCCCGCTGAAGACGCCGTCCACAAGAACAGCGTGCACATGGCGATCGTCTATGCGGCCGACGGCACAATCACCGCTTATCGCAATGGAGTGCCGTATGGCAAAGCCTACAAGGCCGAGCCGCAGGCGTTCAAAGCGGGCACGGCGCAAGTCGTCTTCGGCGTGCGGCACACGCCGGTGGGTAGCGGCAAGATGCTCGCCGGGGCGATCGACCATGCGCAGCTCTTCGCTCGCGCGCTCTCGGCCGAAGAAGTCGCGCGACTGGCTGGCGTGGCAGCAGCTCCGTCTCTGCACGCAGTCCTCGCG
>JAEZGD010000033.1 GCA_023417165.1 Planctomycetota bacterium | reverse complement strand
CCGCAGGGCGCGGCGATTGTACGACGTTGCGTAGGCGAGCAGGTCAACTGCCATGTAGCGTCTGGCGAACGGGTGCTAAGGATTGAAGCAGAGCGGCATTCCAAATTGCAACCCGCCCGGCAGCAGCCGCAATGGTCGATGTTCTCGGAGGCTAATTCGCTGGCCGACCGTTTATAGCCGCCAGGCAGAATTCTCTTGACGGCCAGCTTGCCGTTGCGGTACTCTCATAGGCAGTCGCTGATGGATTTTGTGCCGTCAGACCGATCCCACCTCCCCTACCTGTCTTCGGCACCACGCGATTGCGCTTGGTCCTGCCCCGGAGAATGGTCATGTCTTTGGCCAGCATACGCTTTGGATTGCTGGCGATCTTGTGCTTGAGCAGCGCGGCTTCGTTGAGGGCCGACGAGCTACCCTTACGCCAACGGGTGGACGCCTGCATTGATCAGGCTGCGGTCGGGCCGATTTGGCCCGCTGCTAGTGACGAAGATTGGATGCGGCGCGCGTATCTGGATCTGACCGGCATGGTGCCTGAAGCCGACGAGGCCCGGGCGTTTCTGGCCGATGCTTCGCCGGACAAACGCGAGCGACTCGTCGACCAATTGCTGGCCAGTCCGCGTTATGCGCGCCATATGGCTTTGCTCTTTGATGTGATGTTTGTCGAACGTGGCCCCGATAAGGCGATTCCGACGCCAGCGTGGCAGGCCTACTTACAAAAATCGTTCGCGGACAACAAGCCACTCGATCAGCTGTGTCGTGAAATCATTACCACCGATGGCGCGGATCCAGTGCTGCGGCCCGCAGTTCGATTCATGCTGGATCGCGATTGCGAACCGAACGCAGTCGCACGCGACACAGGTCGTCTGCTTTTCGGCATGGATATGCAGTGTGCGCAGTGCCATGATCACCCGTCGGTGGACGACTATCTTCAAGAAGACTATTACGGCCTGTTTGCATTCTTCGTCCGCAGCAGTTCGTTCAACGACACCAAGCAAAAGTTGCTACTGGTGGCGGAGAAGGCGGATGGCGAAGCAAATTTCAAATCGGTATTCACAGGAAATGCCGCCGATCGCGTGACGCCGCGCCTGCCGAAGGGTGCCACGATGACAGCGGAACCGGCCTTTGCCAAGGGTGAAGAGTACGTCGTCGCACCGGCGAAAGATGTGCGCCCCGTCCCGAAGTTCAGTCGTCGTGCGCAACTCGGCGAGTTGCTGGCCGCCAGTCCAGAGTTTCGTCGCAATCTGGCGAATCGCTTGTGGGCGCAACTCTTTGGCCGCGGCTTGGTGCATCCTGTCGACTTCCATCATCCCGATAATCCGCCGAGCCATCCGGAACTGCTGACGCTATTGAGCGACGAACTCGCTTGTGTGAAATTCGATGCCAAGGCGATCTTGCGGGAATTGATGCTGACCCGTGTGTATGGGCGCTCTGGCGACGCTTCGCTCGTCACCGATTCGGCCTTACCACCGGCGACTGAGACGCTCGCAAGTTTAGAGAGCCGTCGCACGGAACTAGCTGCCCAGTTAGAAGTCGCTCGAGCAGCGGCCTATAAAGCCAAGACCGATTTACAAACGGCGCGCGAGCAGCTTAAAGCTCTACAAACGCAGCTTGCCACGCTCGACGCCAATGCCAAGACCGCGCAAGCGGCAGCCGACAAAGCCACGGCGGAAGCCAAGCAGGCTCAGGACGCCTTGAACTCGCTCAGCGAGCAAACGCTGGCGGTTAACGCTGCTGCGGCCAAAACTCAGGAAGCCGTGGCCAAGCTGCCTGCGGACAAGGTGCTCGCCCAAGCTGCAGCCACCATCGCCGAGCGCGCCAAAGCGCTCCAAGCCGAGTTGGAAGCGGCCGCCAAGCGCGCCGCTGCCTCTCTCAGCCAGTCACAGCTTCTGACGCAACAAGCCAACACTGCCAAAGAACAACTGGCGAAAGCGAATCAGGACCTGGTCACGCAGGACAAGCGCGCCGCTCTCGAACAGGCCGCCCAGCAAGCCGATCGCCAAAGCCTGGCAAAACGCTATGATCTCGCGGCAGTCGAGCGCCAGATCGAAGTTGGCAAGGCGCTGTTGGATTTCCAAGAGAAGGCAAAGGCCGATCCTCAGGCCGCCGCCCAGGCGTGGGAAAAGCTGCTCGAACAATGGGCTGTCGCCGGGCAAATCGCGCCGCTGCGTCCTTTGACGTGTGAGCAGTTCGCGCTGAGCCTGATGCAGGCCACGGGCATTGTCCGTCAGCGTCAGGCCGCCGCGGTCGAAGAGTTGGCTAAGAAGCCGCCGCCAGAGGTACAAGCCGCCCCTGAAGCCGAACGCGCGAACCTGCTCGCCCTACTTACCGAGCAGCATGCCTTCGAGCAATTGCGAGGACATCTCAAGACCTTCGGCGGGTTATACGGCACGAAAGTCACGACTGACTTCCAAGCGACCGTGAATCAGGCCTTGTTCGTCGAAAACGGCTCGTTGATCCAAGGCTGGTTGCAACCTAGCGGTGACAATCTGACCGCGCGTTTGCAAAAGATCGACGATGCCGAGCGATTGGCCGATGAGCTTTATCTTGCATTGCTCACTCGCGTCCCTTCGCCGGACGAGCGTCGCGCCGTGACTGAGTATCTACAAGATCGCACCGCCGACCGGCCCGCCGCTTTGGGCGAATTGATTTGGGCCTTGGCGACCAGCAACGAATTCCGCTTCAACCACTGATAGGCCGTTCTACGAGGAGTCTTGATATGCGCTGTGGCTATGATTGTCGCTCCGGTGCTCATACGCTTTCTCGCCGAGCGGTGCTCGCGGGTGCGCTCACTGGCGGTGTGGCTGCTGGGCTAGGCAGCGTTTGCACGACGACGCCTGCGGTAGCCGAGCAGCTCAAGTCTTCACAGAAGCGAATCCTGAACATCTTCTTGCATGGCGGCGTCAGCCAGCTAGAGACCTGGGATCCCAAGCCCAATACCGACACGGGCGGTCCCTTTCGGGCAATCGCGACGTCAGTCCCAGGCATGCACATCTGCGAACTGCTGCCGCATACCGCCAAGCAAATGCATCACTTGGCGATTGTGCGCAGCTTGAATACCAAGAACGGCGATCATGCTCGCGGCACCGTGGAAATGACCACCGGACATAAGCAGCGCCCCGGCGAGGACCACCCGCATCTGGGCGCGGTGGCGGCGAAAGCATTGACGCCGGATCGCTTCCCACTACCGGGACACATCTTGATTCGCGGCGCGGGACCAGGCAGCGGCCAGGCGGCTTACCTCGGCCCGAAATATGCCAGCGTCGTCTTGAACGACGGCAAAGCGCCAGCCAATAGTTCACGTCCGGACACGCGGTCGAGCGCCGACGACGAACGCCGCAATCAGTTCCGCCAGCAAGCCAACAACCGCTTCGCCGGGCGGCGGCGCACCGCCGATACCGACGCCTATACGTTTTCGTACGATCAGGCGCAGCAACTGATGGCGCGCAACGAAGTCTTCGATGTCTCGAAGGAACCGGCGGCCGATCACGAACGTTATGGCAAGCACGAGTTCGGACAACACTGCCTACTCGCCCGCCGGCTGTTGGAAGCCGATGTTCCGTTCGTGCAGATCAATCACTCGAACTACGATACCCACTTCGAGAATTTCGACTATCACATCGAGCAACTCGGTGAGTTTGATCAGCCCTTCGCGACACTGATTGCCGACCTGGCCGACCGCGGCCTGCTGGAAAACACGTTGGTTTGCGTGATGTCCGAGTTTGGCCGCACGCCTCGCATCAACAAGACCTACGGTCGCGATCACTGGGGCGACGCCTGGAGTGTGGTGCTAGGTGGCGCGAAGATTCAGCCGGGCGCAATCATTGGTGCTACCAACGCCAATGGCACTGCGGTTACCGATCGTGAAGTCGATCATGGTCATCTCTTTCACACCATTTTGCAGGGTGTGGGAGTGCAGTCCAAGAAGGAGTTCGACATCGGAGGGCGTTCGTATCCGATCGCCGATCCCGCCAAGGATGCCATTTCGGAGCTGCTGGCATGAACGCCGAAGACGCCGCCGCAAATACTCCGCAGATCGATCCGGCTCAAACCCATCAGGTTTCTCAATGGAAACACGAGCGGCCGCTAGTCTCTTGCCGCTATGATCCCAGCGGAAAATACGTGTTCACGGGTGCCGAAGACAACGCGCTCACTCGATGGAATCTGGCCACGGGCGCTGCGACAGCGTACAGCGGCCATGACAGTTGGGTGCGCGCGATCGCGTTCTCATCAAGCGAAGACATTGTGCTGTCGGGTGGCTATGACGGTCGCATTGTTTGGTGGCCGATCAGCGCTCAAATGCCCATGCCGATCCGACAGGTGCAAGCTCATGATGGCTGGGTCCGCGCGCTCGCGATGAGTCCGGATAACAATCGCCTCGCGAGTTGCGGAAACGATCGGCTGGTAAAAGTGTGGAATGCCAGCGATGGCAACCTAGAACTCACGCTCGCCGGGCATGAGTCGCACGTTTACAACGTCGCGTTTCATCCTACTGAAGCTTCGCTCGTCTCTTTTGATCTCAAGGGGAATCTGAAGCACTGGGATCTGGCCACCGGCGAGGTCAAACGCGACATCGCCGCGACCGTGCTTTACAAGTACGATACGCAGTTCCGTGCCGATATTGGCGGAGCACGCGGCATCGCCTTCTCGCGCGACGGCAAGCAATTGGCGATCAGCGGCATCACGAATGTATCAAACGCCTTCGCTGGCATCGGCAATCCTGCGGTTGTGCTCCTCGACTGGGAATCCGGCAAGCCGGTCGTGCAATACGAAGGTAAAGAAAAGATCAATGGCGTCGCCTGGGGCGTGCGTCAGTGCCCCGCCGGCTTTTGGGTGGGGCTGTCGGGCGGTGGCGGCGGCGGTTGGCTGTACTTCTGGCGCGACGCAGCGGCCGACGAATTCTTCAAATTCAAGCTGCCGGATACGGGCCGCGATTTCGACCTGCACCCGGATGGATCGCAACTCGCCGTTGCACATGCGGACCGCCATCTGCGCACCTACGCCCTGTTCGCCAAGGCGAAATAGTCCTTAATTGGGAACGCCGCGACGCGCAGGTGGCTTTACTCGCCGCGCGGGCGGAAATACCATGGCCTCTGTAGTTAGCCTTCCTTTCACACCCATCTGCAAAGAGAACGAACGTATGCGAAAGACTTTTTTCGCCTGGGCGATGCCGCTGTTGCTAACGCTGACGCTGGGCATGACGAGTTCGGCGGTTCAGGCGGCGGACGAATACGCTTATGACGGCGTGCATTCCTCGGTGAGCTTCAAGGCACGCCACCTCGACATCAGCTGGATTCACGGTCGGTTCAACGAAGTGGAAGGCAAGTTCACCATCGATCGCCAAACGCCTTCGAACTCGAAGTTCGTGCTGTCGATCAAGGCCGAAAGCGTCGACACCGCCAACAAGGCCCGGGACGAGCATTTGCGTCAACCCGACTATTTTGACGCCAAGCAGTTCCCCACGATCGACTTCGTCAGCACCAATGTGAAGCCGATCGATGGCGGCTTTGAAGTGACCGGCGACTTCACCATGCACGGTCATACCAAGCCCGTGACGATTGTGCTCAAGGGTGGCAAGGAACACGAATTCAGAGGCACGAAGATTGTTGCGTTCTCGACCGAGCTGTCGCTGAAGCGTAGCGATTTCGTCTTTGACAAGAAAAACATCGGTTTGATCGGCGACGAAGCGCTGATCATCATCGATTGCGAAGGCACGCGTAAGTAAGCCGATGCCCGATCCGTGGTTGTATAC
>JAEZGD010000465.1 GCA_023417165.1 Planctomycetota bacterium | reverse complement strand
GTCTTGTCTCGCGCCCTGGGGAGCCCTTGTCATGTCCACTCCCACGATTTGCAACTGCGGCTATCAAATCCCCGCGCGGCCTGAACTGGCCGGAAAGAAAGTGAAGTGCCCGAAGTGCGGCATCGTGCTGCACATTCCGGCGATTGATGATGACGACTTTTCACTCGCGCCTGCTGAACCACGTGCCGCGCCGACCAGCATTCCGGTCGAAGCGCCCCCCGCCAATCCTTGCCCGGCGTGCGGTCTGGATCGTCCCGAAAAGGTGCGGATGTGCGCCAACTGCGGCTTTGACGAGCGCACCGGGCAAAAGTCGCGCGGCGCTTCCGAGCAAACCTTAGCGCAGAAATTCAAGCAAACGCCGACGGTGCCAGGCTGGCTCCCCGCCTGGGCAGCGCCGGCCTGGAACGACGATATTCCGCATTCCGGCTTCGACATGATCATCCGCGGCGTGATTGGCCTCGGCGGATTGCTCGCGGTCATCAGCGTGTTTCGCGCCTGGACGCCTGGCAGCAATGGCCTGGCGATTGGCTGGGCAGGTTATGCCACGCTTGTCTGCGGCGCGCTCACGCTGTGCGGCGTGGCGCTGGTAGCGCATCGCGGCGTCTATTCGCTGCTGGTCGCCTTCAGCTTCTTGGCATCACTGCTCGGCCTGGCGGCAGTGCTGATTTACCTGCCCTTCGCCAGCACCGGCTGGGGCAAGCTCGATAGTCATTTCGGCACGCTCGCGCGCATCACCGGCACGTCGCTCGACTTCCTGCTGCTCGGCCCACCGCTCGCGCTGATCGGCTTTGCGCTCGCCTTCCTCGCGAGTTGCGTTTACTTGTACGCGAATGTAGTGGCCGCAGAATGAACAAAAGCGGCTCTCGCCTTGGGTGCCACGGGCGTCTCGCCGGTGCTGGCGTACCGGCCGAGCTTATGCCTTCAAGAACGTATCACTTCGGGCCTTTTCATTGCGGCCCGCCCCCGCGAGAACCAGCAGCCCTCACCAAGCAATCGCCGGATTGAGACGACGAAAGTAAGCTCGCTGCGCGGGATCTTCAATCGCCCCGGGGCGAAAGCCCAACTCGTCGCCATTGAACTGTTCCAAGCGAGCCAGCCAATCCGCGAATGTCTCAGCCAGCACAAGCGATGGTTCGCAAGCGGCCTCCCCCTGCCCGCCCGGCCCAGCCAGGTCATAGCCAAATGCCATGATCGTTCCGCGCAGGCAAACGGGAGCCGAGAGCGCATAGACCACTTGGTCAAGGTACGGACTGCTGCCGATCAGAAAGCCTGCGAAGCTCGCCCAGGCGGGATCATCTCCGCAGAAGTGCTGCATATCCGCAACGGTAACGCGCTGCACCTCATCCAAGCGACATAGCCGCACGCTCCGCTCAAACGTGCTTTCGAGTCCCACGCCTTCATGCGTGGCGTAGAAGTCGGCGAGATCTGCGGGCCAGTCGCAAGGGACTGCCCGCCGCGCAGGCAGTCGCTCATACGGACGAGGATTCAGAATGCTCACTCTCCCAAATACGCTTCCTGCACCTTGCAGTTGTTGAGCAGGTCGCTGGCGGGGCCGCTAAGCGTGATGTGGCCGGTTTCCATGACGTAGCCGCGATGCGCGAGCTTCAGCGCGAGCCGCGCGTTCTGCTCGACGAGCAGCACCGCGACGCCTTCGTCCTGATTCAGCTTGCGAATCACGTCGAAGATCTTCAGCACGATCAGCGGTGCCAGGCCCAGCGAAGGCTCGTCGAGCAGCAGCACCTTCGGGCGCGCCATGAGCGCCCTGGCGATGGCCAGCATTTGCTGTTCGCCGCCGCTGAGCGTGCCGCCCGTTTGCGCTTTGCGCTGGTTCAGAATCGGGAACAGCTCAAAGGCGTGTTCGATGTCGCGCTCGACACCGGTCGGATCGCGGCGCGTGAATGCTCCCATGCGCAGGTTTTCGAGCACGGTCAGCCGCGGAAAGATCTTGCGTCCCTCAGGCGATTGGCTGATGCCGAGCGTCACTACTTCGTGCGCCGGAGCCGTGTTCAGCGACCGACCGCCGAGCAGAATATCGCCGCCGCAGATCCGATGCACGCCCGAGATGCAGTTGAGCGTGGTCGTCTTGCCTGCGCCGTTGGCGCCGATGATGGTGACGATCTCGCCGGCAGTGAGCTCCAGCGAAATGCCTTCGAGCACTTCGCAGGCACCATAGCCGGCGCGCACGTTCTTGAGTTCGAGTAAAGCGCCGCCCATCAGCACACCTCTTCCTTGCCGAGATAGGCCTCGACCACTTTGGGGTTGGCTTTGACTTCGGCCGGCGTTCCTTCGGCGATCTTCTCGCCGTGGTCGAGCACCGCGATGCGATCGCTGATGTTCATCACCAGTTTCATGTGATGTTCGATCAGCACCACCGTGATACCACGATCGCGAATGCGGCGCACCAGTTCCATCAAGTCGTCGGATTCAGCCGGATTCATGCCTGCGGCCGGCTCGTCGAGCAGAATCATTTTCGGCTCGGTCGCCAGCGCGCGGGCGATTTCCAGACGCCGCTGATCGCCGTACGGCAAGTTCTTGGCTAGTGAGTTGCCTTTCGCCTTCAGGCCGACAAAATCAAGCAGTTCGCACGCGGCACGCAAATGCTGCTGTTCGTCCTGGCGAGCGCTCGGCAATCGCAAAATCGTCGCCAGCGTATTGCGCGAATAGCGTCGATCCATGCCGACCAGCACGTTCTCGCAGACCGTCATGTTCTGGAACAGGCGAATGTTCTGAAACGTGCGTGCCAGCCCGCCGAGCGAAATGACATCGGGCGTGCGCCGCGAACGCCGCCAAATCACAAACGCACCCGCCACGCCTAGCAGCGTGCCTGCCACCAAGCTCACCAGCAGTCGCCAGCGATGCGTCGCCTGCTGCGCAGGCAACTGTTGCCATTGGGCGAGTCGCTCGACCGCCTTGTCATAGGTGGCAAACCGCACCAGCGACCGCTCGCCATCGCGAGACAACAGCACCCATTGCTCGCCCTGCTCTTTTAGTTGTCCGGCGGCCTCTAGTTTTTCAGCATCGAGGTCCTTGCTCGTCGCCAGCCAATCTCGAATGTCGCGGCGCAGCGTTTCGGCTTCGTCGCGCGTGGGAGCCGAGCCCAGCGTGAGTGTCGCGTTGTAATTGACGACATCGAACGTGCCGCTCATCTGCCGCTCGATGCCCAGATCGCCGCGCAGGTAGCCGATGCCGTTGCGAATGGCGTTGCTATAAGTGAACGGGCGATCGGGATCGTGCAAATTGCTGCGCACCGCGGCGCGCCACAGCTTGTCGATGTTGCCCATGAACAGCGCCGTCCCCACGCCAGTCGCTAGGCCAATCAACAGGCTCGTCACCACGACTTGCCACACCAATGGGCGACGCAGCGGAGCGCCTGCAAAGCGCACCTCGCCTGCGGTCGGTTCATAGATGCCGGTAATCGCGTTGAAGACGGTCGTCTTGCCTGCGCCGTTGGGACCTATCACCGAGACGATCGTGCCGGGCGCGACTCCCAGATCGACCTGGCTGACGGCGGTCAGACCGCCGAACTTCATCGTCAGTTTGTCGACTTCGAGTAGTGCCATGAGATCAACCTCGAGCGGAAGCGCGGCCTGCGTCCGGTTTAACGAAACTCTAGTTGCACGCGTTTGGAGGGCAATAAGCCTTCGGGCCGCAGCCGCATCATCAAGATCAGCGCCAGGCCAAAGATCATCAGGCGCCAGTTGCTGAACGTCAAAAACGGATAGCCTTCCGCATTGAAGTCGAGCGACTGCAAGTAACGATCGAAGGCCGGAGCCAGCACGGTGTCGAAGCCAATCAAGATCAGCACGCCCACCAGCGTTCCGCGAATGCTGCCCAGCCCGCCCAGGATCATGCAGCACAGCACAATGATCGAACGATTGAAGTCATACGCTTGCGGATCGGCGGTCGTGCTGAGCTTGGTGGCGTACAAGCAGCCGGCGAGTCCTGCGAGCGCGGCGCTGACCGCAAAGGCAGCCAGCTTGGCGCGCGTCACGTTGATGCCCATGCAGGCGGCGGCCAGTTCGTCTTCGCGAATCGCCACCCAAGCGCGGCCGGTGCGGCTGTTTTCGAGATTCCGCAGCACGATCACGACGCCTGTCAGGATCACCAGCGTCAGATAGAAGAACGGGCGATAGTCGCTCACGAACGTCGACGGCGATACGCCAGGCAGCCAGGGCGGCGGAATCGGATTCAGTCCGCGCGTGCCGCCGGTGATCTCTTCCCAGTTGCGAAGCGAGAAGCGCACCACTTCGCCGAAGCCAAGCGTCACGAGCGCCAAATAGTCGCCGCGCAAGCGCAACGTCGGCGCTCCGAGCATCAAGCCGGCCAGCGCCGCCATCAGTGTCGAAATGGCCGCAGCGACGTAAAAGCCGACCTGAAACGGATAACCTTCGATCGTCAGGATACCGGTCACATACGCGCCAATGCCGAAGAACGCAGCAATGCCCAGATGTAATAGTCCGGTGTTGCCAATCACCACGTTCAGGCCCAGGGCCAGGATCGCAAAGATCAGCAGATTGGTGAGCTGGCTGCCCAATTCGCTGGCATAAGCCCCGAGCGGAAAGAGCGCGAGGCACGCCAAGATCAGATACTCAGTCGGAATTTGCCGGAGCGAACGCTGGCTCATACCTTCTCCTTGGCATGGGAGCCGAGCAGCCCCGAGGGACGGAAGACCAGCACCACAATCAAGATCGCAAAAATCAGCGCACTCGTCCAACGTTCGCCGATATAGGCACTGCCGAGCGAACGGACCAGGCCAATCAGCAGCCCGCCTAGCACCGCGCCGGGGATGCTGCCGATGCCGCCCAGCACGGCCGCCGTAAAGGCATAAAGCCCGTTCTGGAAACCCATCTGAAAGCTGATCGTATTGATGTACAGGCCATAGATCACGCTGGCCGCGCCTGCGAGTGCTCCACCAATGCCGAACGTCAGCGCGACGACACGATTGACGTTGATGCCCATCAGCGCCGCCGCGGTCGGATTTTGCTCGGTAGCACGCATCGCTGTGCCGAGCCGCGTGAACCGCACGAATAGCGTCAAGGCGATCATCAGCGGCACCGTGACGCCGACCACCAACAAGTCCTTGTAGGTGAAGCGAATCACGGCATCCGCGCCGAACACGTTATCGCTCGACACCAGGTCGGGGAAGTTAATGTCGGGCGGTCCGATCCAGAACAGGCCGATGTTCATGAACACGAACGACACGCCAATCGCCGATACGAGCGGCGCCAGCTTGGGCGCATTACGCAGCGGTTTATAGACGGACCAGTCGACCGCCATATTTAGGGCCGCGCAAAATACCGGACAGACCACCAGCATCAAGCCAATCGCCAGGAAGACCGTCAGGGCCGAGGCTTGCGCCGGATCGGGCAGCAGAAAAGCGAGTATCGAAAGCGCCAGGCAAGAGCCCAGCATGAACAGATCGCCATGCGCGAAGTTGATCAGGCCGATGATGCCATAGACCATCGTGTAACCGATGGCGATCAACGCAAAGAGCGATCCGTTGGTCAAACCAATCAAGCAATGCTGGAGCAAAGTCTCCAGAGCCGTGGGTTCTGAAGCGGCGAGTAGACACACCATGCAGACGAGCCGGTCCCTGCTCTACAAAAAAGCGGAACCTATCCTTTCTTGGCCAGGCGTTTCACGAACTTGAAATCGCCATTCTCGACGACGAACCCACTGATCATATCGAGCGAAATATCGCCATTTTCGTCGAACGACCACTTGCCGAGCGCACCTTCAAAGTCCTTCAAATTCAGCGCCGCTTCGACAATCGCGGCGCGATCTTTTACCTTCGCGGAACGAATCGCGGCAATCGCCACGCGCGCACATTCGTAACCATAGACCGCATAGCCCTCAGGCGGCTTGTCGGATTTGAAGCGCTTCATATACGCCTTGGTGAAGCCTTCGATTTGCTGCGGCGGCAGGCCGCCGAAGGTGACATAGGCGCGACCGTTGACGTTGTCGGCGCCGGCCGAGTTGATGAACGCGGCCTCGTAGCAGCCGTCCGGTCCCATAAACTTGCAGTCTTTGAGC
>JAEZGD010000457.1 GCA_023417165.1 Planctomycetota bacterium | reverse complement strand
GCCAAATGCCTCATGCAGCGGTGGCCGGGAACTTTGCCGGCGAGGTAGAATCTTGAGTCGTTTTCAGGATTGGCCCTGGGGGAAAGAGCAAAGCGTGAGTCGAGTTCGCTGGATCGTGATGGTGCTGGCGCCGGGACCGATTGTTATCGGTTCCATCGGATTGTCGCGCTATGTCCGTCCCGAACAGCCTGCGCAGCTGGCGACCAATGAAGTCATCCCGCGCGATTCTTCGCGCGGCGAAATTGAACTGGTGAACTACCAGGAAGCCGTACCACCTGGGCATAAGCTGATCGCGGCCTGCGAAGCGCGCGGCAGCGTGGTCCGCAAGCAACTAGGCGACCAGTGCACCGCGATTGTCGCCGCGCCGTTTGTCATTGCTGGCGACATGTCGGAGGACGAACTGCGCAAGTGGCACGAGCAGACAATCTTGCCGGCCGCCACGGCGATGGGGCACTGCTATTTTGATGAGCAACCCTCCGAACCAATCACCGTGCTGCTGTTTCGCTCGCAGGCCAGCTACGAGCACTACGCGAGCAAGCTGTATCGCGATCGCGGCATCTCGATCTATGGCTATTACAAGCCGCGTGAACGCACGCTAGTGATGAACATCGCTACGGGCGGCGGCACGCTGGTGCACGAACTCACGCATGCGTTGATCGCCTTTGATTGTCCGCAGACGCCGGATTGGTTTAACGAAGGGTTGGCTTCGCTGCACGAACAGTGTCGCTTTCGCGAAGACGAGCGTGGCCCTTGGATCGAAGGCCTCGTCAATTGGCGTTTGACTCGCCTGCAAAAAGAACTTGCCGCCGGGCGTTTGCCATCGCTGGCCGATTTCCTGCGTGACGACAACTTTCGTGGCGAACGCGAAGCCGTCAATTACGCACAAGCCAGATACTTCTGCCTGTTTCTACAGCGGCGTGGCCTGTTGGAACGCTATTACTTTGCGTTGCGAAAGCACGTTGATAACGATCCACATGGCGAGCAGGCGATCCGAGAAGTGTTTCCCGGCAAGGATTGGGCGGCGATCGACGCCGAGTTCCATGCTTTTATCCGCACGCTCAAGCTCGAAGACTAAGCAAATCGCTGCCAACCATCCGGCCAAGCGTTCGGGCAAACGTCGGGATGCAGCAGGTGCGCCACAATCTCCAGCGAGTCAACAACCCGTGGACCGCTGCGATTGAGATACGCATTGCCATCGACCAGATAGACGCGACCTTCGCGCACTGCGCGAAGGTTGTGCCACTCCGGCAGCGCTAACAGACGCTGCGCCGCTTCATCGGAGCGCAGTAAGTCAAATCCGCAAGGCGAGATGAGCACTACTTCTGGATCGTAGTCCACAATCGCCTTCCATTCGGCATAAGTGCTGTGCTGATTGGCAACTGTCAGCCCCGACTGGCCGCCCGCCAATTCGATCAACGTAGGCGTCCAATTCGCCGCCAGCATCAGCGGCTCGACCCATTCGATGCAAATAACACGCGGCCGAGGCAAGTTCTTTGTCAGCATGGCAACGCAATCGGTCCGGTCGCGCAACGAACGGACGTAGTCGGCAGCGGCGTTTACCGCGTTTACAGCAGAGCCGATGCGCTCAATGTCGTCGAAGATTTCAACCAGCGTTGCGGGCTGTAGTGCGACGATTTGTGTCTTCGATAGCGCAGGCGTTCGTTTCACGAGCGACACCACATCCTCGTACCGCACCGCACAGACATCGCACTGCGCCTGGGTCACGATCAGGTCGGGCGATAGTTCTACGAGCCGCTCGGCATCGACTTCATACAGCGGTTGCCCGGCAGCTAGTCGCGCGCGGACCACGCGATCAATCTCGTCACTCGGCACTCGTGAATCGATCCACGAGTGCGTCACGCGCGGGCGAGTCGTCGCCTCCATGGGCCAATCGCATTCATGGCCGATGCCTACCACCTGCTCGCCAACGCCGAGCGCAAACAAGATCTCCGTAGCACTCGAAAGCAACGACACAATGCGCAGCGGGGCATTCACCACAGACTTCTCTCTATCCTTGAGACGAAACTTTCCCTAGTAAAACTTCGTTGCCGACGCGGCCGAGGGAGAAACCTAGTATGAAGACTCCTCAAGCCGCATGATTGTACCGCAGCCCGATATCCTTCGCTTGCCTGCTGCCACCGCGAAGATAATAGATGAATTGTCCTGCTCGCTTACGAAGTAAGCTGCGCGGCCAGCAGATCGCGGTAAACAGTCGCCACGCCAGCCGCCATGCTTCGATCCGAGAACTGCCCGCGTTGCCGTTCTAAAGCCGACGTGCGCAGCGCTTGCCAATCGCACTCGCCTTTCAAAACTCGATCAATCGCTTGAGCCAAGCTACAGGCATCGCCAGCGGTGGCGATCAAGCCATCGATACCGTCGCGGACTGCTTCGGGCACACCTTCCACGTTCGTGCTCACCACGGGAATGCCGGCGGCCATCGCTTCCAGAAGCACCATGGGCAGGCCCTCGCCAAACAAGCTCGGCAGCACAAACAAGTCGAGGCGATTCAGCTCGGCGGGAATCGCCCGCGTGAAGCCAATCCAATCGATATGCGGCGTCAAATCCAGCTCATGCATCAACTGCTGAATCGAAGTTTGATATTCGCTCGTTTCAAAAGGACCAATGGCGCGCAGGCGAACGTCGTGGCCTTGCGAGCGTAGCTTCGCGAGCGCTGCCAACAGCACTTCTAATCCCTTGCGAGGACGAAAGAGCGCTACCATGCCGAGCGTCCATACACCGCTAGGCGTCGCGCGCGGCGCCACATCAGGAACGCACGGCACGCCGTTGGGCACAACACGAATCGTCTCTGGTGCAAAACCTTGCGCGCGCATGTGTTCGCCAAGGCTGTGCGAGACGCAGATTAGTCGTCCGACGCCGCCAAGGCTCCAGCGCTCCGCAGCCGAGTTCAGCCAATTGCGCAGGCTGTGTGTTGTATCGCGCGACGTAGGACTGTGAACGTGATAGACGAGTGGCGTTCCCGTCAGCGCTGCGGCGGCGCGCGCCACCATCAGGCTGCGCGGCGTATGCGCGTGCAGGATTTGATACTGCTCGCGGCGCACCACGCTCGCCAATCGCCAGGCGGCGCGCAGGTCAAAACGCGAACCCATCGCCGCGTCGTGCAAAGGACAGCGCATCGACTGGCGCGCGGTCGCGAACTTGCCTGGCTTCACGCAGGCGAAGCCTACTTCTACGCCAAACTCCGGCAGACACAATCCCAGCAAATCCTGCACGCGTTCTGCGCCAGAGTAGTGTTCTCCGTTGATGACATGCAAGACGCGCAGTGTGCGGGTAGCCACCGAAGGAACATCTGCACTGCTGGCGGCGCTAGCTGGCGCTGAGTAAACGTCGTCCACGGTGATTGCTCTTGTGAGTCGAGGGACAGGTCACTATCGTTCCACGCCCGCAACTCTACTGCGCAGAGCTCAAGGAGCGAGCGGCGTGCAACGTCTGGCGATTGTGTTGATGCTGACGGTTATACCGATGGTTCGCGCGGATGAAGTCCGCCGCGCCTGGCACGAACCGCCTGCGCCGCTGCAAGTGGTCACGCCTGTCAGCGCCGCTTTCGAGGCTCAAGTCCGTACCGCCTGGGCGGAGCTGCCGCAGTCTTTGCGAAGCGATCTGGCGCATGCTGGCTGGCAAGTGCATTTGGCCGAGTTTGTCGTCGATGCTGCGCCTGCACTGGCTGAGAGTCAGCCTCGCGGTTGGCCAAGCGGTATGTCGTGGCAGCAAACCGACGCCATTCACCTATCGCAGGAACGGCGGCTAGTGGTCGCCGAGAAGAGACGCAATTCGCAGGGCCAAGTTGTGCCTGCCACGCGAGCCGCTGGCGTGCTGCGTCACGAAACAGGGCATGCTTTGGATCTGGCACAGGGCGGACATTTCAAGTTTCTGTCAGCATCGCCAGGCTTTCGGGCAGCCTACGAGAGCGATGTCGCCCGGATGACTTCCCAGCAGCGCGAAACCCTGGCCTATTACCTGCAGCGTAGCGCCGCCGGGCGGCAAGAGACCTTCGCCGAGGCCTTTGCCATCTCCCTGGGCGGGGGAGCTGACCTTGCCAATGCGGCAGTTTTCCCACAGGCATTCCGCCACGTAATGCATTGGATGCGTGGGCGAGTGACGGCGTCCGCTTCGTCTACCTAATCGGTGCAGTCGCTGCCGTTTCAGGAGCCGCCGAGCGCATCCCCTACCTTAGGACCGCGTCCCACCCTTCGTGCACCCCAAAAATGGTGGAAAATTGCTTGAATCTTGGATTTGCAAGCAGTATGTTGCCGGCATTACGCGGTTAGTGTCTTGGGCAACATGAAATCGTACTGGGTCTTTGGAGTGATTTGCGATGGGACTCTTAGATTCGTTCTTTGGCGGCATGGAAGGTGGCGGCAAGCTCAATCCTCAGGAAGCGTTCGCCGGCATCCTGCTGGGGGCAAGTGCCTGCGACGGGCACATCGCCGATGACGAAGTGCAAGGACTGGTAACTACCTTGGTGCGCATGAAGTTGTACCAACGATTTACGGACAAGCATTACAACCAGACGCTCAATCGTCTGCACGGCATGCTGAAGAAAAAGGGGGTCGACTACCTGGTTGACCAATGCGTCGAAGGCCTGCCGGGCGAACTGCGCGAGACGGCTTTTGCGAACGCTTGCGACTTGATCCTGGCCGACGGCGTGGTCGAAGGGGACGAGAAAGAATTCATCGATAAACTGCACAAAAAACTGAATATCGATCGCAAGGTCGCGGGCGAAATCGCGCAGATCATGGTCGTCAAGAATAAGGGCTAAGCGACGGCCAATCTGGCCGAACAGGACAGCGTCCTTCGAGTCTAACGCCTGCGACTCCCCACCTTCTTAAGCGAGCAATGTTATGGAACTTTTCGACGAAGCGTTTGGTTCATTTACCCAATCCCAACCGATCGGGCCGCGCGAGGCCTTTGCTGCCGTGCTGCTATGCGCCTCGGCCTGTGATGGGCACATCGCCGACGAAGAAGTCGGTAGCCTGGTGACGGCCCTCAGCCGCATGAAGATGTATCAGAACGTGCCCGGCAATCAGTTCGGCACGATGATGGATCGGCTGCTGGGCATGCTGAAACGGGGTGGTCCCGAAAAGCTGCTCGATCAGGTCGCCTCGGCGGTGCCTACCGAGTTGGCCGAAACGGCCTTTGCCAACGCCTGCAATATCGTGCTGGCTGACGGCGTGGTCGAAGACGATGAAAAGGAGTTCGTCAACAATTTGATGAACAAGCTGGGGGTTTCCCAAGAGCGAGCGCTCGCGATTATTCGCGTAATGGTCATCAAGAACAAGGGCTAATTGCCCTCTTTACTGTCCAGTTACCCGCTCCCCGTAGGTAGCGGGTCGGCGAGACGGTTTGCCGCGGGCGTTGGCCCAAGAGGCCAGCGTCCCAGGTGGTTTCGTTTTCTTGGTTGTTGCTCGTTTTTCGGTGATGTGCTAAGAATATCCCACCCCACCGGCGAGTGCCCTTTCTCGCCGTCCGGCGTTCGCGCCCACTCCCACCAACTTGGGAACCGTGTACAAAGTGTACAAGCCTCTCAACGCCGCTGGTTTAGCAGGCGTTCTGTAAGGTAATTGCAGCTGCTGCTTTTCCTTTCGCGCACCTTCAGGATTTAGATATGCCCGGCCCTGTTCCGGCTACTCAGCACAACACCAAACGCAAGGGGCTGTCGCCTGCCGAAGTCGAGCAGTCGCGCCGCCAGCACGGCACCAATGTCATCACGCCGCCGGAGCGTGATCCGTGGTGGAAGCTGTTCCTGGAAAAGTTTGATGATCCCGTCATCCGTATCCTGCTGATCGCGGCAGTGATTGCGATCGTCGCCGGCGCGATGCACGTCCCGCCCGAGTACTTCGAAGGGGTCGGCATTATCATCGCGGTGTTGTTGGCGACCACGCTCGCCTTCCTGAACGAGTACAAGGCGAACAAAGAGTT
>JAEZGD010000416.1 GCA_023417165.1 Planctomycetota bacterium | reverse complement strand
GGTTATCGCCAGCGCCCAGGCGAGCAAAGAACTCGTCGAATTGGGCTTCAGCTCCGACGGTTAAGGAGTCGTCGCCACCGCCGGCATAGATCGCGACTTCCTCGGCCGAACCATCGAGGACGATCACGTTATCGTCGCCACCGAGGCGCAGTTCGAGGTCGCCTTCCACTGCGGCGCCCGCCGACAGAGTAAAGGTATCGACGTCAGCACCGCCTAGGACTTCCACATCGCCATCGATACTGCCGCCGACCGTGACGGTGTTCTCGCCATCACCGAGGTCGAGCTCCACATCGCCATCGACGACCGCCTCCTCACCAAAGGTGACAACATCGGCATCATCGCCACCGCTATACGTGACGTCTTCCACGGAGCCGTCGACGATCAACGTGTTGTCGCCATCTTCGAGGTCAAGCTCCATCGCGCCACTGACGGAAGCGCCTGCAAAGATCGTGAGCGAGTCAGAGTCGTCGCCGCCTTCGTATTCGACTTCATCCACGCTGCCGGCGATGATGGCGGTGTTATCGCCGTCATTCAGATCGAGATGGACGTCATCGGCCGAGAAGTCAGTGCCGAGCGTAACCGAATCGCTGTCGTCCCCGCCACTGATTTTAACGTCGCCGGTGACAGTCGCATTCGATAGCGTGAGTATGTTGGCGCCTTCGCCGAGATCAATGTTGACGCTGGAGAATGTCTCGCCAGCCAAATCGAGCGTGATATCATCAGCGCCATCGGAGAAGTCGAAATTCAGACCGCCGGTGAGTTGCGAGAGTAAGACCGGATCGCCGATCGTGCCGCTCTCGTCGCTGACGACGATGCCTTGGCCTGTTTCACCATTGACGGTGACCTCCTCGACCGCCACGCTGACTTGTCCTTCAGCGCCACCCGACAGGATGAAGTTGCCATTCAGGAAACTCAAATCAGCGGCCAGACACAGGCGTTGTTCGAGTGCTTCGAGTTGTCGCCGCTGCCGCGCTATAGCCTTCGCTCGCATGGAAGAAACCTCCGTGGATTTGCAAAAATGCCGCTGAAAAACCAGCGTCGAGCGTTTTTGCAAATGCAATGCCTCTTCGGAGGGCCAGCGTGCGTTAAGTTGTGTTTGTCCCTATATGGTGGGCCATTAGGCTAGGGAGATGCGCGTGCTTTAGTAGCGGATTCTTCGGTTCGCTCGCCTGCATGCCGGCAGATGTGATTAATGCTTAGCAAGGTTTGTCGCGGCCATTCGCTGAGAGGAACGCAGACGCATTGGTTCTTCGTGATTCAAGGGCGTGGGCTGCAGACGCTCAAATAGAACGGCGAGTGTAACTCTTGTGGTGACAGTAAGTTTTGCCACGAATAAGGGCCGCTCTGCTTAGTAGCTTACGGAGGACTCTGCCACGTCCTATCTACGGACTCACCGCCGGCGATGCTGAGCATAGCCATCAGCGTGTCGTACTTCAGCTTGGCTGGTAATTGAGCGACGTTGCCATCGACGAAGGCGCAGTAACCGCCCTCGAACGGTTGACCGCGGATCAGAATGCGATCGGGATTGCCTGGCGCGCGGGTGATCTCGCGGATCGACAAATCCCGCGGTTCGTGCCACAGGATGTCGGAACGCTGCAGCGTCATGACGAGAATCGTCTGATCGTGCGGGTCGGTGATGTCGCTGAGAGTAGCTGGCTTCTCACCTACGGTACCAGGGCCGGTAGGCATCACGATGTGCGTGAAACGCGACGATCTCGGCGCGCGGGGACCGCAGTAGGCAGGAAAGTAGAAGTCGCAGGTCGCCATGTTCGCCGGGCTGTTCCAAGGCTGCGCAAACTGATAGCGGGACCAGAGGTCTGTCGATTCTAAAAAGTGAACGAGTTCTACCCGCCAGCTTACATGGGGCGACCCCGCAGACCGCGTCGTTATGGCGCCAGGAAAGGGGCTATTGACATCCTGGTAGATGTGATAGCCCAGTCCGACCTGCTTGAGATTGTTAAATACCTGTTGTCGGCACGCAGCCTGGCGTGCTGCCCGAACGGCGGGCCAAATTAGCGCGAGCAAGAGGCCGACGATCGTTATCACCACGAACAACCAACGCAGCGAAAAACGCGGTCCTGGTGGCGCCGATTGCGATGTTTCCTCCGGCGTTTTCGGATGGACGGGCATAAGCTTCGCCTGGGCATTGTCCAATTAGTGTCCGTCACTCCACGAAAACTTGACCGGCTCGCCGCCAGCGATGGTGAGCATGGCGATCAACGTGTCGTACTTTAAGTCAGCCGGCAGTTGAGTGCCGCTGCCGTCAACGAACGCGCAGTAACCGCCCTCGAAGGGGCGGCCGCGGATCAAGATGCGATCGGGATTGTCCCGCGCGCGGGTGATTTCGTTAATCGAAAAGTCCCGTGGTTCGTGCCACAGTATGTCCGAACGCTGCAGAGACATGACAAGAACTGTCTGGTCGTGCTGGTCGGTAATTTCATCAAGAGTGACCGGCTTTTCACCCACGGTACCAGGGCCGGTGGGCATCATGATGTGGGTGAATCGCGACGATTCTGGTGCGCGGTGGTGGCAAAAGATCCAATGCTTAAAGTCGCAGATGCCGCTGTTGGAAGGGCTGTTCCAAGGCTCGTCATAGCGATATTGCCCATAGTAGGTCTCTGCTTCTAAATAGGGCGCAATCTTCATGCGCCAACTGACAATGGCTTCGCCGCTTGTTCGAGCCGACGCCGAATCGGGAAAGTAGCCATTAGTTGCGTGAAAATCGGAGAAGGCCAGCCCAACCTGCTTGAAGTTGTTCGCTTCCTGGTACTTTTGGGCCGCGTCGCGTGCTGATTGTAACGCCGACCAAAACCACGCCAGAAGCACACTCGCCGCGGTCAACATGGCGAGTAACCATCGCAGCGAAAACCGGAATGCTGGCTTTGGCGGCGGAGCTTCCATGAGGTATTGTGCGGAAGTGTGGTAGAGCTGGAAGCGGCGAGCAGGCCAGGGCGAGGTAGGACTTCGCCCAATTTGCGAGGTTCGCTATTGGCTCTCACGCAGCATGCGCAGGAACTCACGCATCAGCACGGTGTTGTCGTGCCAGGTGCGCGACGTGACGAACGGTCCGTCAAGCACATACGACTTGTCGATGTAGGTCGCGCCGCCTTGCTGCGCGTCCATCGCGCACTTGGCAACCGTGGTGACGCTCCGCCCACGAATGACGTCGGCGGCCGTCAGAATCTCGATGCCATGGCAAACGCAAGCGATCGGCTTGTTGGCTGCGACCATCTCGCGCGTGATTCGCAGCAAGTCCTGGTCATAACGCAAGTATTCCGGCGCGCGGCCGCCGCTGATGAACATGCCAGCGTAGTCGGCGCTATTCACATCGCGAAAGGCAACCGTGGCGCGAATGAAATAGCCGGGGCGTTCTTGCGTGATGTCCCACGGCACCGACGAATCGGGCGGAATTTCGTGCAGCACGCTGTGATACAGCCGCGCCTCGGGGCCGGCGACCACCACCTCATAGCCATCTTCCGGCAAGCGAAAGTACGGATAGAACGTATCGAGCGTTTCGGTGGCGTCACCGATGGGCAACAAGATTTTGGGCATCATGCGATTCCTGGAGCAGATCTGCGAAGAGTGCGACGAAGCTACTGACGCCGCTGGCGAATCACCAGCGTCGGTGTGAGAAGCGGCGCTGTCAAGTCAGAATCGCGTTATTGCGCAGCAGTGCGCGCTTCGCTGAGCACCTTCCAGCACTGCCTGGCGGCGGCCAGCGGATCATAGGTTGGCCGGCTATGTAGCTGCCCGCTGACTTCCACCACGACCGGCCCTGCATAGCCATGCCGCGCGAGCAAGCGGAAGTAGTCGACATAGTCGATCGTGCCTTCGCCGGGTAGCAAGAACTGGAACTTGCCAGGCTCGCCTTGGGCATCCTTCACGTGAATGAAAGCGGTTTGACTGGCGAGCGGGGCGAACGATTCCTTGAGGGTTTGGCCCCGTAACTGAAAATGACTGTAATCGTAGGCGGCCAAAAGATAGTCGGATTTTGCCTCGTTAAGCAGCCAGGCAAGCTGCTCGGGCGTGCGGACGGTATTGCTGACATGCGCTTTGATGCAGAGCGGGACGCGGGCTTTCTCGACCACGGCCACCCATTCGCGCAGCCTGGCGCGCATGGCGTCCTTGGCCTCTTCCCACGGCATGTTCGAACCGAGGATCGTTTCGATCAGCGGCGGTTCATTCGGCGAAAGCGCGCGGGCGATCTCGGTGGCACGCTGAAGTCTCGCCAAGTTGGTGCGGTGCGCGTCGTCGGCTGCCAGCAGCGGCAGGTTCTCCATGAGCGCGAGGATCGGTAGCTTGTGCTGCTCGCTGGCCTCGCCAATCGCCCGCAGATCGGCGTCCGAAAGCTTCGCCGAATCGCCAGGCCAATCGGCCAGCAGCGGTAATTCGGTGCATTCGTAACCGATCTTGGCACAAGCGGCGATACCGTCGACGATGCTGAGCGATTTCATGCCATACAGGCTGAAACCCAGCGGGAAATCAGGCGAAGCTTTCGGCTTCGCCTGCACGTTCCCCGCTGCCAACAGGCTCGCGGCGGCGACCACGAATTGACGGCGAGGAAGCAACATCGAAGTTCGTCGCGGAAGGAGAGAGAGCCGATTAGGCAATGCTTAGCCGCGTGGGCGACCGAGTGTGACGTCCAGTTCGATGGTCTTCTCGCCGCGTTTGACCTGCACCTTGATCTTCTCGCCAGCCTTGTGCTTGCGCAGCGCGCCGTCGAAGTCTTCGATGCCGCTGATTTTGCTCTCGCCCAGACGCACGATGATGTCGCCAGCTTTCAGGCCGCCTTGATCGGCCGGGCCGCCAGGCGAGACACCGCTGAGCGCGAGACCTTCGACCTCGTCGGCATAGTCAGGAATGCTGCCGAAGTATGGACGCTCGCCGTCGCCGCTGGCGACGATCGATTCCTGACGCTTGTTTTCGATATAGGTCGGCCGCTGCTGGGCATCGGCGATCTGGGCGACGATCTCGGTTGTCAGCGCCGTGATGCGGCGCAGGCCTTCGATATTCAGCTTGTCGGCGTCGTCGCTGGGGCGGTGATAGTCGCTATGTGTGCCGGTAAACAGATGCATCACCGGAATCTTTTTGGCATAGAACGACGCATGATCGCTCGGACCAAAGCCGCCTGGCTTGCGCGTGATGTTGAACTCGTACTTCTGGTTTAGTTCATCGAGCAAGCCATCGAACTGCTGCGCGGTGCCGGTGCCATAGATGATCAGCTTGTTCTCGTTGAGCCGGCCGACCATATCCAGATTGATCATGGCCACGGTCTGATCGAGCGGGAAACGCGGCTGCTTGGTATAGAACGCGCTGCCGAGCAGACCGCGCTCTTCACCGGTGAAGGCAATGAACACAATGCGGCGCGCCGGCTTTTTCTCGCGCCCCGCCAGCTGCCGGGCGATTTCGAGCAAGGCTGCCGTGCCCGAGGCATTGTCGTCCGCGCCGTTATGAATGTCGGTCGTCCACGGCGCGAGCGAACCATAACCGCCGCGACCCAAGTGGTCATAGTGGGCACCGACGATCACCGTTTCGTTGGCGTGCGGACCTTCGCCTTCGAGGACCGCCAAGACGTTCTTCACTTCTGCTTCTTTGCGAACGATCTGCGTTTCGCCGCTCGCCGTCCAACCGGTCAGTTCGACACTGCGCGGCTTGAGGTCGCTGTCGATTTCTCGTTCGAGCGTTGCCAAATCCTTGCCGAGCGCCGCCTTGAGCACGATATCGATCTTCGCGCGGCTGGCGAACATGACGGGCAGCTTGCGATGGTTGCTTTCGGGGCCTGCGCCGTTGAATTCCAGCACCTGATCGAAATCGCTGCTCAGACGCTTGCCGGTCTGTTGCAGTTGGTCGGCGAGCGTGGTGATCTCGGCGCGGTACTTGGCGTCATCTTCGGCCGAAGGGGATTCTTTCTTGGCGAACTCGGCGCGGACTTGCTCGATCTTGGTTAACAAGCCGTCGAAGGCTTCACGCTGTGCCGCTTCGCGAGACGTGAGTTCCTGGCTATCGTTGACGAAGATTACGCCAGCGACTTCGCGTTGATTGGCGTTCGAAAGCTTCGCCATGAACGGAGCGTATTGCGAGTTGGCTTTGCCGCCGAAGGCGCTATGCGGGTTGGGATCGTTCTGGTTCGGTTCTTTGCGAACGATGATGACAACCTTGCCTTTGACATCGAGGTTGGCATAGTCGTCGTATTCCCATTCCTTAGCGGTGATGCCATAGCCTGCGAAGACCAGCGGCGCCGAGAACGTCGCCGAACCGCCGATTGCCAGCGGGTTAAAGTCCTTGCCGAGTTCGAGGTCCCAGGTGCGCGGCTCGCTGCCGCCTTCGACAGGCGGGCCGGCCAGCTTCAAGCGATTGTGTTCTTTGTCGCCAGCCTCGCTGTGTGTCACGATTGAGAGCTTCTGGAACGGCGTGCCTTCGTAGAGATCGGTCTTCAGACCCATGGCCGCGAACTCTTGGGCCAGATAGTCGGCCGCCTTGTTGTGTCCCTCGGTGCCGACACCACGACCTTCGAATTCATCCGAGGCGAGCGTGGCGGCACTCTCGGTCAAGCGGCGCTCGACTTCGGCGTTGTCGGCTGCCATCGCCAGCGAGCTCAGCAATAAACCCAACCACGCAAACGGCTGAATCCAACGAATAAACATGCATTGACCTTCGTAAGAAATTGCTAGCAGGGCAGGTGCTACAGGAGCCACTTGGCAGATTAGAGAAACTATAGCAGACGTTCTGATTGTTTCCGCGTCGGGGGGTGTAGTCAATCGGAAACTAAACGCCGGCGTCTGCGTAATATGGGGTGCAGGACAGGGCGAATGGGGCGGTTCGCCGCCGTGTTGCTCGATAATTCGACCTTAACACGCCTGAGCGGGGCGAGTATTCTTCGCCCCCACAATTGCTCGCCAAGATTACAGACAGGGCCTGACGACAAGGATGTCCGCCGGCGCTGTGCTGCTCACCGTATTCAACACACAAGGAGGTGTGTCGTGGATCGCTATTTGCCGCCTGGCCGCAGCGTGCTGATCGTCGACGATTCGCCCGACTCGCGCGAAGTATTGCGCGCCGTGCTGGAACTGCGCGGCTGGAAGATCATCGAAGCCGACGACGCCCAAGATGGCCTCGCCAAGGCGAACGAATTGCATCCGGACGTGATTGTGCTCGATACCGATACCGCCAACGATAGCGCCGTCGAAGCGAGTTACGACAGCGCCTCGCGTCAGAACAATGCGTCGCTCGTCGTGATCGGTCAGGCAAGATATAACGTCCCGGTCAGCGATCGGCACCGCGTCGTCGCCAAGCCCTACCACTACGCGCCGCTGGTTCGTACAATCGACGAGTTAGCGGCGAGCGCGCTGGCCAAAGCGTCTTAGTCGAAACACGCACTAAACGGATCACCGCATCCGCGACCTGCACCGGTTTCTGCCACGCACATGAGCCAATTACGGCGCGCCCGCCCATGCATCGGGAACGGATTCGAAGATCCGTTCTACGAAGGGCAATAAGGGCGACGACGTGGCTTCGCTGTTTGTCATCCAGGGGCGCGACCAAGGCAAGCGTTTTGATCTAACGCATGCCTTGCTTGGTATTGGGCGCGAAGCCTCGAGCGCCATTCAACTGCACGATACCGAAGCCTCGCGCCGACATGCCGAATTGCGTCGCGACGGCACCACCGGCCAATTCTTTCTGACCGATCTCGGCAGTTCTAACGGCACTTATGTGAATAGCGAGCGCGTGCAGCGACACGTGCTCAAAAGCGGCGATCGCGTGCAAATCGGTCGCACGTTGATGCTGTTTACCGACGATCAATCGACAGGCGGCTCGAATGTGATGGATGCGGTCGACATTGTCGGCCAGCACCTGCGAGAAAGCGGCTCGCGCATCATCAAAGCGGTCAGCCAGGAAGAAGGCAGTCAGATCCTGGGCGCGGGAACAACACCAGCCGAAGCTCCATGGTTGGCGCGGGCACGCAGCAATTTGCAGATCATGTATCGCACGGCGCTGGCAGTCAGCCACACGCTCGATATCGAGCAGCTCCTCGATCGGATCATGGAGCTGATCTTCGAGTGGGTCGAGGCGGACCGCGGTTGCATCATGCTGGTCGATCGCGAAAGCGAAGAACTGACGCCGATGGTGCATCGCAATCGTAAGGGGACACATGACGAAGAGAAGATGCTGATCAGTCGCACGATTCTCGATTACGTCATGCAGAACAAGGAAGGGGTGCTGACCAGCGACGCGCGCGACGATCAACGGTTCGATCCGTCTGGCAGCATTGTGCGGATGGGCGTGCGCGAGGCGATTTGCGTACCGATGCAGGGGCGTTATGGCATCGTGGGTGTCGTCTATATCGATACCTATACGCCGCCTGGCAAGACGCTGATGAATCGCTCGGACAAATTCAGCGAAGAACATTTGAAGCTGATGGTGGCGATCGGCCATCAAGCTGCGCTCGCCGTCGAAGATACTTCGTATTATTCGGCGATGGTGCAGGCCGAACGCCTGGCGGCGATGGGGCAAACGATCGCTACGCTATCGCATCACGTTAAGAACATCCTGCAAGGCATTCGCGGCGGCAGCTATCTGATTGAAGAAGGGCTGAAGGCGACCGACTTTAACGTCGTCCGCAAGGGCTGGAGCATTGTCGAAAAGAACCAGGAGAAGATCTCGAACCTCGTGATGGACATGCTGACGTTCAGCAAAGAACGCAAGCCCGACATGATTCCCGCCCTCATCAACGAGACCGTCGGCGATGTGGTGGAATTGATGCAGGTGCGCGCGAAGGATGCCAACGTCGCACTGATCTATCAGCCGCAAGAGAGCATTCCTGAACTGATGCTCGATCCCGATGCGCTGCATCGCGCGATCTTGAACGTTGTCACGAACGCGATCGATGCATGCGATCGGGACGAAGGGGAGCGACAGGTCACGGTCAGCACACGCTATTTGGCCGAGCAATCGCTGTTGCAAATCATTGTCGCCGATAGCGGCGAAGGCATCTCCGCTGAGGATATCAAGCGCATCTTCAACGTCTTTGAATCGCGCAAAGGTGCGCGCGGCACCGGGCTAGGTCTGCCGGTTAGCCAGAAGATTTTGCGCGAGCATGGCGGCGAGATTCGCGTTGAAAGCACGTTAGGCGTTGGCAGCCACTTCTATCTCGAGCTGCCCGCTGTGCAGCCTGAAGGCAACTCGGGCACGGGCCTGATCCCACCGATGCCTACGGAATTCATCGATCCCGATCATTCCGATACTTAGCCGTTCGGTCTGGCACTCGGCTTCTAGCCAGCCGACGAGAGGGGAAAGAAC
>JAEZGD010000043.1 GCA_023417165.1 Planctomycetota bacterium | reverse complement strand
GCCCTGCGCCAAGCGGCGATCTTTCCCTTCGCTCGCCGACGCTACTCAGCGCCGGAGGTCTGCATCAGCAGCGCTCGCAGTCGCGCGGCGCGCGTCTTCGACGAACGCTCCTCAGACGTCGAGTCCGACGAGCTTTGGGCGACGGCACTCTTGGCGCCAGAGTACAACTGCCACAGGTTGTCACTCGGATCAACCGCCACCTGCAACGTTAGCTTAGCGTCATGCACCTTTTTAATGGCTTCCTGGCCATTGCCCCGATCGAAGCAGACAAAGATCGGGTAGATGCTGTCGTGCGTCTTGCTGGCGCCTGCCGCGACTTCAAACTGTTGATTGTCAACGTTGTAGTTGAACGCCGCGTCGTTACCGCGGTTGTCGATCGTCACACTGAACTTCTGCGGGTACAGCTCCCAACCTTTGTCCGAGGAGCCAAACACATACGTCCCGTCGGCCAGCGTATAAGTCGCTTCGCCATGGCCAGCGCCGCGATCAAAGCGAATGACCCAGCTTTTGCCGCTTGGCAACGTGTGCGTATAGGTCGGCTGCAACGAGTAATTCGTATTGGCGATGACGTACTCGACGGTGCCGCCGTTTTCAGCGGGGTTGAGCAGCAACGTCCCTTCCTTCACGCGTTTCGTCACGTCGGTTTCGACGTCAGGCACGGGCTTGCCAACGCCGATCGAGACCCCCAACACGTCCGAGGCATTCAACTGGGCGATACTGACCAGGCCTTGGCCGCCGGTTCCCACCAATAGCGTCCCGTTGGGCAGCAGCGCCATATCATCTTGAGGCAAGCTCGGCACGGTAATGACCGTGATCTTGCCGACGGGAATCGTTAGGGCGCCACCACTACCTTCCGCCTTAAGATCGGCGGCGATCTGCGACCACTTCTTCAGTTGATCGGCCTGCTTGTTGGCTTCCAGGGCGTCGAACCCCGGCGGCAAACCCGCGCCGGTGGCGACCATCGCCAGGTTGTTGATGTCGGCCGTATTGATCTCTTCGCCCTTGTCCGCTTTCTCTTGCAGCTTTTTCAGTTCGTCTTGCACCTTGGGATCCATCGCGGCGGGGCCCAAGAGCTTTTCGAGCTTATCGAGTTCGGCGATCGTCTTGTCTTTGGCGACCTGCGTCAACAGATCGTGCTCGGCGCTCGTCAACTGCAAGCCACCACCAAAGCTCGGCGCAAGATTCTTGGCCGGTTTGATGAGCTTTTCCTGCTTCTTCGGCGGCGCGTTCGATTTGACCACCGCCTTGGGCGGCGCTGGGGGCGGGTTATACGTTGGCTGCGGTGGGTTATACGCGGGGCGGGGCGGCGTGTAGGGACGACGTTGCGGACGATCGTAGTAGTCGTCGTCATACCGTTCGAGCTGCTGCCGGCGGCGCTCGGCACGTTCGATTTCCTGAATCCCCTTGATCACTCCGTCCAAGATGGCAGGCCCGATTTCATCCTGCGGTTGAGGGCGCGGCCGTGTCGGATAGTAGGGACGGTCCGGCGAAGGCCGCCGAGGAGCAGGCTGGCCAAATTGCCCCCATAACGACTGAGAAGTTCCAAGCAATACGACAATGACCACCGGCACCAGAACACGACAAACCATTACGCCTCCCGATTAGAAGTAAACCTAATAAGGGGCATTAAACCCATCAGTCGTCATTAATGCAAGCTTTCCCCGCTGTAGCAGGAACACCGGGGATGCGCGTCTGCCTGCGCGCCAGGCGTGGGAGCGCAGGCAGCGTTCCCATGCCAATTGCTTATGCAAGCCCTGAGCAGGGACGTTCGCAGCTACTTGCTATAGGACATCAGAATGTCGTCCGGCGTGATGCTGGCGAGCGACTTGAAGCCGCCATCGGCGATGGCTTCGCCGAGTTGCGTCACCGTGCGATAGTAGCGATCGCTCGGTCGCTTGCCGGTCAGTTCGCGCGTCAGATCCTGACACAGCACGTCGGCAGCGGTGCGAACCAGTTCGTCGTCGTGCCGCGCAGCGTACAGACTGGTGCACAAGATGACAATCAGCTTTTGCACGCGGGTCGAAAGCTCCGACATGCGGCACTGGCGGTCGGCCAGCTTCAATTGATGCTTGCGCATCGTGCCGCTGATCTCCAGGGGCATCGTCTGCAACGTTTCGGCCGCGAAGTGCGCGTGCTTCCTCAGCACGTCCGGCATCGGCGGCAACGTCGGCGAACTGCGCGGCGTCACATATTGCGACAGCAGCCACGTTCCGTAAGGGCCCATCGCTCCCTTGAGCGCCCACAGGTGCGCGGGGTTCATGGGATTGGGCTTCTTGATGCCGGCGGCGGCGAGCGCTTTGCCGATCGGTTCGAAGAACTGCGTGCCGTGATGCTTGACCAGCGACTTGAAGAACGCCATGCCCAGCATTTCGCCTTCGCCTTCATAGATGCACGGCGCGAGATACTCGTGCACGTTGTCGCCAAAGCTATGCCCGGCCAGGAACGAGCGCCCGCCGTGGGTCTTCATATAGAACTCGATGGCGGCTTCTTTCTGCGCTTCGCTGCCAAAGATCTTGGCGACAATGCACTCCATCTCGCCGCGATAGCCTTGATCGATCAGGCTGCTGCACCACGCGACCAGCGCATCGCAGCCCACAATCAAACCCGCCAGGCGGCCCAAGCGGCGGCGCACCAGTTCGCGCTTTTCGATGGGCTCGCCATACGTTTCGCGGAACTTCGCCCAGGGGATAATGTTGGCCATCATCAGGCGCATCGTCCCGGCGGCATTCGCGCACAGCGCCACGCGCCCCAAGTTCAAGCCGTGATAGGCGATCGTCAGGCCATTACCGCGCGGCGGCACCAGCAGATTCGACGCCGGCACGCGGAAGTCTTTGAAGATGATGCCGCGGTTGTACGTATGCTTCAGCGCGTGCAGACCATACTTGCGCAGCTGGAAATGCTCGTTCTCGGCCTCGGGCAAATCGACGATGAGCACCGCCGGCTTGTCGTCGATCAGACAGACCAGGCCCACCGTGCGTCCCGGCACCACGTTGGTGATGAACAGCTTCTCGCCATTGACCACATATTCGTCGCCTTGCAGCACCGCGCGGGTGCGCATCGCGGTTAAGTCCGAACCGGCCGCAGGCTCGGTCAGCGCGAACGCGCTCAAGCGCTCGCCGCTCGCCAGTTTCGGCAGCCAGCGCTGCTTTTGTTCGTCGTTGCCAAAGGTGCGCACCGGATCGACCGCGCCGATACAGCCATGCACCGAGGCCAGCCCCGCAATCGTCGGATCGACCATCGCCATGCGCGTCAAGAACGGCGCGAAGCTACGAAACGGCGCGCCGAGGCCGCCATACTCGCGGTCGACCAGCAGCCCCCAATAGCCCGTCGGCCCCAGGTCGCGCAGCACCTCGCTCGAAATCTTATGTTCGTCGTTCTGCAGCGTACCGGCGCGTTTATGGCTGCGCACCACTTCGAGCGCGCGGTCCATCGCCTGCGCGATGTCGGCGGGCGTCTCTTCGGGAATCGCTTCGAAGACTTCCACCGGCACAACGCGGTCCCAGACGGCGCGATGCGCAGGACTGTTGACCGTTTGGTATTGCGGCAAGAACAGCTGCTCGACCTGGTCG
>JAEZGD010000371.1 GCA_023417165.1 Planctomycetota bacterium | reverse complement strand
CGCAAGACAGGCCTCAAGTCGCTGGAACAAGCCGCCGCCGTATTTCATGAGGCGATTCTGAAGTTTGAGGAATCGCTGACTCGCTATCCCGAAGCGCCGCAGGCCTTCGAAGCGCGCTACCAGCTCGCCGATTGCTATCGCCAGGCGGCCAAGTGGCCACGCAAGAAGATGCCGGATGTTTCGATCGAGATCACCCGCGCGGCGCTCACGCGGCAGATGCGCGAAGAACTTCAGGCCGCCCAACGCGGCTATGCGCAATTGATTGAAACGCTCGGCGCGCGGCAAGATCAGCAGCCGCTGACCGCGCGCCAACGAGAGCTGCTGCGAAACTCGTACTTCCTGCAAGCCGACACGCTATTTGATTTGGGCGATTACGCGACGGCCATTGAGGCGTATTCCAATGCCAGCAATCGCTATCAGCAGCAGCCCGAAGCCCTGGAAGCCTTCGTGCAAATCGCCAGTTGCTATCGCCAACTCGACGAGCCTGCGAAGGCTCGGGGCACGCTGGAACAAGCCAAGGTAGTGTTGCGCCGCATTCCGGCCGACGCCGATTTTGATCGCACCACTCGGTACAGCCGCGATGAATGGGTCGCGCTGCTCGATCTTTTAAGCTCGATGTAAACGGATACACCGCACGTGAACGCGCCGAACGAGACCGAACAACTAGCCCAGTTGGTGCTGCTCAAGCACGAACTGCTGTCGCAGCTTTGCGAACTCGCGCGGCGGCAGTTGCAGATCATTGCTGCCGACGAAATCGACCGTTTGATGTCGCTGCTGGCCGAAAAGCAACGCCTGCTGCATCAGTTGCAACGCGTCGAACGAACGCTCGACCCCTTCCGTCAGCAAGATGCCGAGGCGCGCCAGTGGCCGTCGCCCGAAGCGCGTCGCCGCTGCCAAGTGATCGCTGAACGCGCCAACGCCTTGCTCGGCGAGCTGTTGCAACTCGAAAAGCAAGCGGAAGGCCAGTTGACGCAGGCACACGCCCATACGGCCCGAGAATTAGAACACTCGACGCAAGCCATCGCCGCCCGCAACGCTTATGTGGCGCCTGTGGCAACGATGCCCCGTGGACTCGATTTGATGTCGGAGACTTAAGCCATGCCAGAGATCCCTCCTCATCTGCGCCTGGTGCGTGTGGACGATGAACCGGTCGAACCGGCAATGGACGCGCTGGCGCCGGAGCTCGATCTGTCGACGCTGTTGCAAGCGTGGCAAACCGCGACCGATCGCTTGCAGCAAACGCATCAAGCGCTGCGCGAAGAAGTGAAGCGTTTGACCGACGAGTTGGAAGCCAAGAATCGCGAGCTGGCGCGCAAGAACCGCCTGGCCGACTTGGGACAGATGGCGGCGCACGTTGCTCACGAAGTGCGTAACAGCCTCGTGCCTATGAAACTATATCTGAGCCTGCTCAAGCGTCGGCTCAATCAGGACGCTGGCAGCAGCGACGTCGTCAGCAAGATCGGCGTGGGGCTGAGCGCGCTCGAGACCACCGTCGATGACTTGCTGACCTTCACCGCCGACCGCGAGCCGCAGCGCCGATTCGTGGACGTGCGCGGCTTAATTGGCGAGATCGTCGAAAGCCTAGCGCCGCAACTGGCCGCCCAGCGCATCTCGTGTCGGCTCGAACTCGCCAGCGACGCGCCACTGTCGGTCGATCGCGACATGCTACGGCGTGCGGTGTTGAACCTGGTGCTGAATGCGATTGATGCGATGCCGGAAGGGGGCGAGTTGGTCGTCACGTCGTGGCGCGGGTCGCGCGGCTTCGAGATCGAAGTCGCCGACAGCGGCGCAGGCGTGCCGAACGAAGTGGCCGAGCGCTTGTTCGAGCCCTTCTTTACGACCAAGCGCGAAGGGACCGGCCTGGGCCTGGCGATCGTACAACGCATTGCCGAAGCACACGCCGGCAGCGTCTCGGTTTCGAACTGTCCAGAAGGAGGCGCGGCGTTTACGTTGCGCTTTCCAACCCTTGCAGCGGAGCGCGCGGCATGAGCGGCCGAAAGCGAACAGAACCAACCACCGGGCGGATCTTGGTCGTCGATGATCACGCGCAAGCGCGCGAATCGACGGCGGATATCCTGCGCCACGGCGGCCATACGGTCGTGTGTTGCGCCAGCGCCAGCGAAGCGCTCTCCACGATTGCGCGCCAATCGTTTGATGTGATTCTGACCGACCTACAAATGCCAGGCATGAATGGCCTGGAGTTCATTCGCGAGTTGGAGAAGCGTCGCGTTGATGCCCAGGTGGCGATGCTGACCGCGTACGCGTCGGTCGGCACCGCGGTGGAAGCAATGCGCCATGGGGCGTTCGACTATATCGAAAAGCCGTTTGACGTCGAGCAACTGGAAACGCTCGTTGACCGCGCCTTGCGACAAGCCTCGGTCGGCGAGAAGCGTGCCTGCATGCCGGCCGCCAGCGGCGCTGCGACCCCAGCGATGATCGGTGATAGCCAGGCGATGCGGCGGATGCGGCAAGTGCTGGATCAAATCGCGCCGACGAACGAAACCGTGTTAATCACCGGCGAAAGCGGTACTGGCAAGGAACTGGTCGCCAAGTATCTGCATGCCGCCAGTCGCCGGGCGAACGGACCCTTCGTAGGGCTGAACTGCCCGGCGCTTTCGCCCAGCCTGATGGAGAGCGAACTGTTCGGTCACGAGCGCGGTGCATTCACTAGCGCCGATGCGCCACGCACCGGTCGCTTTGAACTGGCCGATACCGGCACGCTCCTGTTGGACGAAGTGACCGAGATCGAGCTGTCGCTGCAAGCGAAGCTCTTGCGCGTGCTGCAAGAGCGCGCGTTTGAGCGTGTCGGTTCCAGCGAAACGCGGCGCGTGGACGTGCGCGTCGTCGCCACGACGAACCGCCATCTGCGGCAAGAAGTTGCGGCCGGCAAGTTTCGCGAAGACCTTTACTTCCGCCTCGCGGTGGTACCAGTGCAGGTCCCAGCGCTGCGCGAACGTCGCGAAGATGTGCCGCTTTTGGCTCAATACTTTTTGTCAGCCGCGGCGCAACGCTTGGAGCGAACCGCCTGCGTGCTAGCGCCCGCCGCTGTGGATTTGCTGAGTGCCTACGACTGGCCAGGCAACGTGCGCGAGCTTGAGAATTTGATGACCCGCGCGACCGTGCTCGCCTACGATGCCACGATTGACGCCCGCGACCTCGCACCGTGGCTTTCTGGCAGCAGCGGACACGCCGACGTCGGCAGAGCAGCGGATAGTGCACCGGGCGTGGCGCGGCTCGAAGACGTCGAGCGTCAGATGATCGAAGCGACCTTAGAAAAATTTGGCGGCCATCGCGGCAAGACAGCCGAGGCGCTCGGCATTGGCGTGCGGACGCTCGCCAACAAGATGCGTGCTTACGGCTATGGACCACGCGATCGTTCGTTCGCCAAGACCTGACCATCAACCGGCAAAAGTTGCCACATGCCAGCAGCAGAAATTGCGAATCGACAGAGCATCGTATCAGCACGCCACGCTACGTTCGCAGTGGCGCGCCAGTTGCATAGTGTTCGCTAGCAAGGATTCCATGCAATGATCCCTGACATGTTTAACGCGACCGCGCTGCCCGTGCTGCAAGAGGTGATTGGCTTCTCGCATGCTCGGCACGAAGTGCTGGCAGGCAACCTGGCCAACTATGGCACGCCTGGGTATCGGGTGCGGGACTTGTCGGTAGATAACTTCCAGCAGCGCTTGCGAGAGGCAATCGAAACGCGGGACCAAAAGCGCGAGCCGCTCTCGCCCGGCCTGATTGACGAGGGCGTCGACGCCAAAATGCAACGCGTCCGCGAATCGCTCAAAGACGTCCTGTACCACGACCAAACCAATGTCAGTCTGGAGCAGCAGGTCAACGAGGTCAGCCAGAACCAATTGATGCACAGCCTGGCGATTACGGTGATGACCAGCCAGTTTCGGTTACTGCAAACGGCGGTCAGCGAACGGGTGTGATAGCAGCGGCCAAGAATCGGAACAATTGACCGCGCGACTTTAAGGAAAAATCGTTATGATTCCAGCCCTTGATATCAGCACCAGCGCGCTGGTCGCCCAACGCATCCGCTTAAACGCGATCAGCAGCAACATGGCGAACATGTCGACCACCCGAAATGAAGACGGCGAAATCGCCCCGTATCAGGCGCGGTACGTCGTGCTGCAAACGGACGACCAACTGAAAACGCCGCAAGGCGCGATGGGGGTCAAAGTGGCGGCGGTCGAGACCGAAACCGTGGAACCACGTTACAAGTACGAACCCAACAGCCCGCTGGCCATTCAAAGCGGGAAGTACAAAGGCTATGTGGCTTATCCCAACGTCAACATGACCACCGAAATGGTCGATGCGCTGGAAGCCACGCGTGCCTATGAAGCCAACATTGGCGTGATGGAAGTGTCCAAAGGCATGGCGCAGCAAACGTTGCGGATTCTCGCCTAGCGGCGAGTAGTAGCAGGAGACTGATCAATGTCACGTATCGCCGGAACGCCGCTGACGCCGCCGACTCTGCCGACGGCCGCGACATCGCCGGGCCTGATACCCAGCAACACGGTCGAGAAGTCAGAGTTTAAGAACTTCCTGATTGAGTCGCTCGAGCAGGTCAACAACATGCAGGCCGACGCCGACAAGGCGGTCGAGACATTGATGACCGGCGGCGATGTGAATCCGGCGGAAGTGTTGACGGCCGTGCAAAAGGCTGACCTGACCTTTCGCATGATGATGCAGATCCGCAATAAGTTGGTGACGGCATATCAAGAGATCAAGGACGTTCGCATCTAGTTAAGTTTGGCTAAAGCCCGGCTTTAGCCACCAGGAAGGAATCGAGGGAGCTCCACGGATGGACTTTCTCAACAAAGCATTCGCACAAGTCAGCGACCTGTTTCGCTCGATGACGCCCGGCGCTCGCGTAACTGCGGGCTTGCTGCTGGTGGCGATCGTCGTCAGCTTGCTGTATCTGTTTCGCGTCCAGACTTCGAGCGCCGACGAATTGCTCTTGGGAGGTCGTGAATTCAGCAGCGCCGAGATCGCGCTGGCTGAAGCTGCCTTTGCCAAGGCGAATCTGGCGAAGTCCGAAATCGTCGGCAACAAGATCAAGATCCCGCGCGGCGAGAAATCTGCGTACCTGGCCGCACTGGCCGAGAACAACGCGCTCCCTTCCGACTTTGGCACCGCGCTCAATACGGCCGCTGCCGGCGAGAACCCGTTTATGTCCAGCAAGTCGCTGGACTTGCGCGTGCAAACGGCCAAGCAGCGCGAACTGTCGCTGATCATTTCTCGGATGCAAGGCATCGAGATTGCCACCGTCACGTACGACGAAATCGACAAGCCGGGCTTTCCGCGTCGCAAAGAAAAAAGCGCCATGGTGGCGGTGAAGCCCTCGCTAGGCAGCGAAATCTCGCCGGACCAGATTCGCGCGATTCGCAACACGGTGGCGGGAGCTTATGCAGGCCTCGATCGCAACAGCGTCACGGTCACGGACATCTCGTCCGGGCGTTCGTATGCCGGGCAATCGCCCGATGGCCTGGGCAGCGGCGACGACCACCTGTATGCAGAGGCGAAGCAGCGTTTCGAACGCGACTGGCAAGCGAAGATCTATGACCGCTTGCGGATGATTCCTGGCGTGGTGGTGGGAGTGAACGTCGATCTCGATCCCGATTTGCTGCATCAGACGCACAGCCACAAACTCGATCCGAAGTCGGTCGCCGTGCAGACGACCGAGTCTAACGAGAACATCTCGTCGACCATGCCCACGACCGCAGGGCGACCCGGCGCGGTCCCCAATAGCATGGTCAATGCACCGGCCCAAGTGTCGCAAGAGCGGGGAGCTCAATCCACGACCGAGCGCACGGGGAACTCGCAAGCGTCCGTCGTCGGTCAGGACCATATCACCTCGCGCCGTGCTCCGCTGACGCCGCGCCAGGTGCAAGTGGTGGTCGATGTGCCGATGAGCTACTACCGCAAAATCTGGCAGGAACGCAATCCGCCCGTCCCCGGCGAACAGCCCAAGCAAGTCGCGCAGGCGGATCTCGACAAGATTGAAGCCGAACAGAAGAAACGCATCGAAGACACCGTGGTGAAGTTGTTGCCGCGTCCCGATACGGGCAACGATCCGTTCGTCCCGGTGGTGGTCACGTCGTTTCACGACTTGGCACAGACACCGATCGAAGCGCCCGGCGTGGCCGAGCAAGCGACGTCCTGGCTGGCGGCCAACTGGCAGACGATCGGCATGATTCTACTGGGCCTGTTCAGCCTGCTGATGATGCGCAGCATGTTGCAAGGCTCGACGACAGCGCCGACCCCTGTGGCGGCAACAGAGAACCAGGCCGCCTCGCACGCCAGCACCGCAGCGGCCGGCGAAACCAACGCCGACGAACCGGCCACCGTCAAGATGCCGCGGCGGCGTTTCAACGCCAATGGGCCGTCGCTACGCGATGAATTGAAAGAGATGGTCAAAGAAGATCCGGATGCCGCCGCCACCGTGTTGCGGGCCTGGATCGGTGACGCCGCCTGAATCAAAGTATGAGTATCGCCACTATGAAGCTTTCGCCGGCACTTCGCAAAGCCGCCATTCTGATCAGCTCGCTCGACGCGCGCAGCGCGGACGCTTTGCTCGATCAAATGGGCGAAGCGCAGGCACGCCGCGTGCGCGATGCGGTGCTGGAGCTAGGTGATATTCCGCCGCACGAACAGGAAGCCGTGATTGCCGAGTTCCTGGGTAATGACAGCCCAGTCGCTACGACCACCATCGACGATGGCATCGAACTCGCGGGTTCGTTGGCGACGTTGCCACCGTCTGCGGCGCAGCAACCTGCAACCATTTTAACGGCAGCAGAGCCGCCACCCAAACCTTTCAGCTTTCTGCACGAGGCTGCTTGCGACACCATCGCCAGGCATTTGCAACGCGAGCATCCGCAGACGATTGCGGTGGTGCTGGCGCACTTGCCGCCGGCGAAGGCCGCCTCGTTGGTCGCGCACTTTTCGGCAGAGTTACAGGCCGAAGTGCTCGAACGTGTCGCCACCATCGAAGAGATGGATAGCGAAGTGGTGCGCGAAGTCGAACGTGGCCTAGAAGTGGTGTTAGCCAAAGATTTGCAACGCGCGCGTCGCCGTGGCAGCGGCGTTGCCACCTTGGAAGCGATTCTGAACGCGGCTGGCGAAGCGCGCGAACAACTGGTGCAAAACGTCGCGCGCCGCGATCAACAACTGGCCGAGCAAGTCGCGCCCGCAGTGGTGCACAAAGCCGCTGCGCCGCAGATGCCCACCATGCCGCGCCGCCGCTTGGAAACGCCCGAGTCTCCGGCCGAGCGCTTGGTCAAAAGCACGCGTCAGGAAGCGCCGCTCGCTCCGCCTGCGATTGAGTTTGCACAACTTGCGCAGCTCGACGATCGCGCTTGGGCCAGATTATTGCGGGCCGCTGACGTGCAGGTTTCGCTGCTGGCTTTGGCGGGTGCGACTCCGGAATTGGTCGATCGGTTGCTCAGTCAACTTCCGCCGGGCGACGCGCGCGCGCTGCAGCGCAAGATGGAACAGCTCGGCGCGGTCCGTTTACGCGATATCGAACGCGCTCAGGAACATCTGGCGCGCATCGCCACGCAACTAGCCGCACGTGGCGAGATTCGTTTGCCTCGCC
>JAEZGD010000317.1 GCA_023417165.1 Planctomycetota bacterium | reverse complement strand
GCTGCACGTCGGCCGTGTTCAGCTCGTTAAGCTGTTCGACAAAATGCACGATCTTGTCGAGCTGCGGCGTCATCGTCTCGAGCTCGGCTTCGCTGAGGCGCAGCCGCGCAAGCAGCGAGACTTTCTCGACGTCTTTGCGCGTTAAAGACATGCGTGAATTCCAGGGCAAGGAGCTGGGTGCTTTGTGAAAAGCACGCGGCCTACTTCTTGGCCGTGGTCGGCAGCTTGAACGGCCGGGCCTTCACGGCCTTGCGGATCGTGCCGGTACGGATGCACTGGGTGCACACGCGCATCGACTTCACCGAACCGTTGGTGGTGCTGACCTTGACGTTTTGCAGGTTGGGAGCAAACCGGCGACGAGTCTTGCCAGTGATCTTGGTACCGACACCGCCCAGGTACTTGGCCTTACCGCGGGTCTCAATCTGATTGCCCATGCTCGGCTTTTTGCCGCAGACTTCGCACTGCACAGCCATGGCTGAATCCTTTGTCCGTCGCTCGGCCCATGATGGCCAAGGTCACTTGTCTAATTCCGCTAGCGGGAAACCCTAGAGTATAGCGGGTTATCGGCAGCTCGCAACGGCAGGAAACAGTCCGTAATCGGACTATTTTGAGCGGTGGGCCCTACCGGTGCATCAGTAAACGCGGTCGTGATGCCCCGCTGCTAGGGAGTTGGCGGCGGATTTCGTGGCTCGCCTGGCGATTCTGTTTTGCTGCGAAACGCGATTGGGAAGGCCGCAGGCGAGCGAGTACAATAACGGTCCCACCCCCTCCCCCGCCCTGGCTTTCCTTCACCCTGCCGCGAGTTCTGCGATGCGCCATCTTCTGGTTGGATTGTTCCTGCTGTTGCCCTGTGGGGCTTCGGCTGCCGAGTTGTGGACCTTGCAAGGCAACTTTTCGCCGGTCAAGGCCGAGGAAGGGGCGGTTGTCGACAAGCCGTTTGTGCTGCAGGCAGTAGTGGACGGCGAGCGTACCGCCTGGACGCTGCACGAAGTTCGGCGCGGGCGTTGGCCGTGGACCGAGCAGTTCGGAGCCGCCCAGGCGCCGGCGCTGCTTTATGATCGCGGCGATGGTTTCTCGGTCGTGCCGCTGGGCAGCGTGCAAATCGCAGCAGATCGCGAACTGCAACTCAATGCGGAGTGGAAAGAAGACTCGTTGAATTACCGCGTCGCCGGCGAAGGCTTGGTCGGTGATATCGACTGCTGGCGCGTGGTGTTTAGTAATGCTTATGGCCCGAAGGGAACGCTGCAAGTCGCGAAAGACAGCCGAGTCGTGGTCGAACTGAACGAACGCGTCGTGATCGGACGCGGCGACGACTGCCGGCTGGTGTGGAAGTTGACCGAGCGAAAGACCTTGGAACCGCAACAAGCCGAGCGCTTCTGGCGCGCTTTCGACGCCCTGGCTGATTTGCGCGACAAATTGCTGCCGGAGCGCCAACAGCGCGAAGTGAAGTGGAACGACGAGCAGTTAAAAACGCTGCGCCAGCAATTGCCTGAGCTCACCAAGCAAGCCGGCGATGGCCCGCTCACGGCGGTGCTGCAAGCGGCCGATCACGATGCCAACACGCAAGACAGCCGCGGTGTGGCGCTTGCCGCGCTGCAAAAGCAGGCGGTGGGCAAAGGGCTGAGCAAGTTTGAACTGACCGGCAGCAGCGGCGAAAAGCTGACCGCGGAAGAGCTCAAGGGCGCGGTCACCGTGCTGCATTTTTGGGACTATCGCGACACGCCGCTCGAAGAGCCGTACGGCCAGGTGGGCTATCTCGACTTCCTCGCCCGGCAGCGCAAGGGCGTGAAGGTGTATGGCGTGATGGTCGATGATCGCCTGGCGGAAGTGGGTGCTCGTGGCAGTGCCCTGAGCAGCGCGCGCAAGGTCAAGTCATTCATGAACCTGAGCTATCCGGTGCTGCTCGACGACGCCAGCGTGCTGAAGCAAGTCGGCGATCCACGGACGACCGAAGCCAAGCTGCCGCTGTGGGTCGTGATCGGCAAGGACGGCAAGATCGCCCACTATCATGTGGGCTTTTATGAAGTGCAGCGCGACCGCGGTTTGGCCGAACTGGATGCCGTCATTGAAGCGGCGAGCAAATAGCCGCCGCTCTTATCAACAGTGCTATTAGGCCTGCTTGGCGAAGGGCCTGGTCACCGCCAGGACTTCGTCGAGCACCAGGCCGTTGGTGCCAATCCCTTCGCCGGCGTGGATTGTGGCTTCGCCTGACCAACTGGTGAAGGTGCCGCCCGCCTCTTCCATGATGGGCTGGATCGCGGCGGCGTCCCAGACGCTCATGATTGGATCGACCATGGCTTCGACGCGGCCGGTGGCGACCAGCAGATAGCCATAGCAGTCGCCCCAGGTGCGCGTGACATAGGCCGCTTTTTCGAGAGTCGTAAAGGCTTCGGCCGCGCCGCGCTTGGCGAATGAATCGGACTGCGAAGTGACGAACGCTCCTTCGCCGAGCGTCTTGCGCGGCGAAACTCGGGCGCGGGTCGGCTCGGCGCTGCCGCGCCAATGCCAACACCCCTGCCCTGCCGCGGCATAAACACCTTCGTCCAGACCAGGAATATAGACCACACCGATCAGGCTGCGTCCGTCCTTCTCGATGCCGACCATCGTGCCATACAGGGGCACGCCGCTAATAAAGCTCTTGGTGCCGTCGATCGGGTCGAGAATCCAGCGATAGCCTGAGGTTCCCTCGGTGACGCCAAACTCTTCGCCGAGAATGCCGTCATCGGGAAAGGCGGCAGCAATCTCGCGCCGCAGCAGTTGCTCGGCTTCTTTGTCGGCAACGGTAACAGGCGAGGCGTCGCCCTTGCGTTCGACTTCGTAATTGCTGTGCTGGAAGTACTTGAGCGTGTGCTGTCCCGCAGCTACGCCGGCGCGCCGGGCGAGTTCGAGACGAGCCAATAACGGATCAGAAGGCGTGTTCATGCCCCCAGGGTATGAAGGGAAGCGCGCAGTGGGAAGAGGTGGTTGCGCGCCGGAGCCAACGACTGGCCAGCCGGCGACGACTTACCAGCACCAGCGGGCTACTTGGCCTCGACGGCCGGCTCCATCAGTTGCGATAGCTTGATCGCTTCTAGCTGATGCCGGGCGGTGGTCGTGACCTGGCTGAGCGCCTCCTGCAGCTTGTCGTAACTGTTGGCAGGCAGAACGTCGCTGAGATTGCTGTCGGAGCTCAAGGGGCCATCGATGGCTTCAATGACTTCGAGCAGGCTGACTTCGTTCGCCGGGCGAACCAAGGTATAGCCGCCATCGACGCCGCGCGTCGAACGTAAGATGCCGTGCGTAACCAAGTTGCGCAAAATCTGCAGCAGGAATCGTTCGGGCATGTGGCCATCGCTGGCCAATTGGCTGCATGGTACTGGCGTATCGTGGCCGGTTTGGGCAAGCTGCAACGTAGCCTGAACTGCGTATGCGACAGTGCGAGAGAGTTTCATAGGTGCCGCCTGATGGGAACGATCACCGCGAGCGCTCGCGCAAGCCCAGCAGCGCGCGCCGGCTTGCAAGGATCGACTGACGAGACGTCGAGCGGTCCTCGTTCGAAAAGAAGACTGGTGCGAATACGATAAGTGGCTTCAGCGCACCGGCAGCGCGTCATCCAACGGACTGTCCTGGCTAAGCCATTTCGGCGTTGACCGATGCTGGCATAGCCCCTCTCTCTGTAGGGGACAAATCTATCAGACGTCAAGTAAATGTCAATTATTTATGATAGCGCATGAACAGGTAAAGGCATGCGGAAATTGATTACTCCTTTAGGGGTGGTCGATTGTGAGCCAGGCGTCTTCTACCGCTCTGCGCGACCGCTCCGCCGGCAGTGAGACCACCGGCTGGTGCGTCGACTAGATAGCCCTGCGCCGCTGCGTTACGTCGCGCTATTTGGCCAGCGAAACGCACACGATCTCTTTATCGTTACGCGCAAACACGCATTGATGCGCGAAGGCCGGATGGCTCCACACCACAGGGCGCCCGAAGGCGTCGCCAGTCGGCTCCAGGATCTTCGCGCGGCTGATCTCGTCGTAGCCCTCGGCCGAGAGCTTGGCGATGATCAAGTCGCCCGTTTCGCTGAACAGGAAGAAGCGGTCGCCATTCTGCACCAGAAACGCAGTACCGTGTGAAGTGCGGCGCTCGCCACCGCTGGTCGGCTTGAAGGTTTCCCACAGTCGCTCGCCGGTCTCTAGCTTGACCGCGCGCAGCGCGCCGAACTGGCAATCGGCTCCATAGATCACGCCATCGACGATCAGCGGCGTGCTGTTGGAGCAGTACACGGCATTCTTCTTTTCGCCGCGCCAGACTTCCTCGGCGGCGGGCTTTTCGCGGTCGAGCTTCAGCAGCAGCGCGGCGTCGCCGATGCCGCTGGCATACAGATAATCGCCGGACTTTTGCGGGTGCGTGACCGCCATGCCATAGCTGGGTTCCAGATCGACCGACCAATAGACTTCGCCTGTTTGTGGATTCAGGCTGTTGAGCGACTTCGAGTGCCAGATCAGCAATTGGCGCTGGCCGCCGGCTTCGATGATCGAAGGCGGGCAATACCCTGGCTCGGGCGCCGAGAGTGCTCGCCACAGTTCTTCACCAGTGTTCTTATTGAACGCGACTGCGACGCTCCCTTGGCCGCCCACCAAACAGATCAGCTTGTCGCCTTCGACCAGTGGATGACCACAAAAGCCCCAGACGGGCGCTTCAATCTTGTATTCTTTTTGCAGGTCTTTGGACCACACCACCTTGCCGCTGTTGGCGTCGAGGCAATGCAGGTGTCCTTCGGCTCCCAACGTATAGACCTTGTCGCCATCGACCGTGGGTGTCGCGCGCGGGCCAGCCGGGTACGAAATCTTGTAGGTGCGCGGCTCTTCGTACTTCCAGAGTTCTTTGCCATCGGCGCGGCTCAGGCAGAGCACGCGCTCTTTGCCAGTGACTTCGGAACGCTTGCTGGGATCGTTGGCGCTATCGCCAGATTCTTTTACGAAGTCGGTGACGAAGACCTTGTCGCCGACGACGGCCGGGCCGGCATAGCCGCCTGCGATCGGCGCTCGCCACAGCACTTTCGGGCCGTTTGCGGGGAACTTCTCGATCAGGCCGGTCTCGGTGTACTGGCCATCGCGCGTCGGCCCCATCCACTGCGGCCAATCCGCCGCGCCGGCAATGCTTGTCCAAAGTCCACATAGCACCGCCGCCCAACCGAACCGTGTCATGGCTGATTTCCTGATACCGAGAAATTGGCTGTGAGAGTTGGACGAAATTGTTGGCGCGCCAACGAATAGAAGCAAGAGGTGTGTCGATTGGACTAGGGAGGATTCCCCAGTTTGGGGTATGCTGCGCCCGGTCGAACCATCGCCATGCCCAGGAGAGTTGATATGCAATGGCTAATGATTGCGATTGGATGCTGCGCACTGTTGCTCGCCGGTGTCGCTCGTGCAGAGGAGCCAGGTGAGGAGAAGCTCGTCAAATTGCACTATTCGCTGGCTGGCCTGGAGCCCAAGACGTGGGGCATTGTGAAGTCGAGGGGGCCGCAGGTGTATGCCATTCAGTTTGATGGCAAGCCGGGCGAAGCGGATGCGAAGCCAGATGCCAAAAAGCTTGCGAAAGAACGTCGGCAGATGTTGGAAGAAATTCGCAACTTGGTGCTCATTTCGATAGAACCGTCGAGTTGGGCGGGCGCGTTGGATAAAGCGGCGATTAACCTTGGTGACGACGGGCTGACGATCTGGCAAACCCCTTCCGCGCACGAAAAGATCGGCGAACTGCTGTATCAGTTCTATTGCCTTCAGGCGTTGCAGGTTGTCGTAAAGGTTGAGACCTACCAGGTGCCGAACGATGCTTTCGAACGGTGGATGCTCGATCCCAAAAAACGCGCCCGCCTGCTATCGAACGACGAACGCGCGGAACTGCTTATCAAGGAAAAGCTGGAAGCCGTTGGCAAAGCCACCATTGCTGTCCCTAACGGCCAACTGGCACAAGTGCATGCTCCTGATGCCGCAGGCTCAAAGGTATTGGACGTCCGCCCTGTCATTCGCGCGGATCGTAAAGGTGTGAGGCTCAAGCTTTCGGACGAAATCACCGAAACGCAACCGGTGCTGGAGTTTGGCGATGCAATGTTAGTCAGCCTGGCTCCGCCTGATGCCGAGGGAGCACATCGCTACCTTTGCCTGATCGCGCCCCACGTCGAACTCGTAAAACTCGTGGACCGACCTTGGGAGGGAAAATGAAATCGCTGCCTTCCAGTGATTGGTCGAAAAAACGGTCGGCGGCGCGGTGTGGTGCGCGGGAATTGCGGTTAGGATTTCTGACGCTGGGAATTCCTTTACTTTTTAAGTAGCGCGAACAGGCCACTCCATGGATCTATCGCTGCCGAAGGCGTTTGACGCCACTGACGAGTCGAACAAAACCGTGGCCAAGGCCAAACAGGCGCTCGCCAAGAAATTCTCGTGGAAGAAGCGCGACGTGCTGTACGACGCCGTCGATTTGGCGGTGACGCTGATCGCGCTCGAACGCTACGACGAAGCGCTGGAGGTCTGCCAGTTTCTGGGGCAGTTCCAGTTCGATGGCGGCTTCAACTTGTGGTGCGCGATCGAGATGGCGCTCGTCTTGCAAGCGCGGTTGCATCGCCGTAAAGGCGAGCAGGAGGCAGCCCAAGCATGCCTGCGCCGCGTGCAGGAAGCAGGCTTTGTCGACGATCGCTTGGAAGGATCGATGCTCGATCGCAACGGTGCGGTCGCTGAATCGGTGCGCGAAGGCGATACGAAGTGGGAGTTCGACGCGCGCCAAGGTCTGGCGATGGAACTCGCCTTCATCATCGAACTGGGCGGTTCCGAGAAGTGCCCGGTTCCCGTGATGGAAAAGCAGTGGGAAGAAAACCTCGCTCGCCTGCGCGAACTGATGGCCATGAAGCGCAAGTAGCGAGTCCTGCTCGCTGAGCTGCTTACTTGGCAGCGCGGTCTGGCGATGGCGTTAAGAAGGCATGCACAATCAGCACGCCTGCGCCGATCACCAGGCAACTATCGGCGATGTTGAAGTTGGGCCACGGCACCAGCGCCCAGCCTTCCCATGGCGCAGGATACTGCACCAAAATCCAGTCGCGCACATTGCAACGCCAGGCATCGGGAACATCGGCAAAATGCCAAAAGCCGAGCCGGTCGTACAAGTTGCCGATGATGCCGCCCGTGACCAGGCCCAGCGCCAC
>JAEZGD010000278.1 GCA_023417165.1 Planctomycetota bacterium | reverse complement strand
GAGCAGCGCAAAAAGACAGGACGGGATGAGCATCCCGTCCTTCGTATCGTACTGCGTTATTGGCCAAAGTTCAGGCCGGGGGGCAGGCCGGGCGGCAAACCGCCGGGCAATCCGCCAGCAGGCGGTTGCGGCACTGGGGCGGGCTTCAGCGGGCCTTGCTCCTGCAGTTCGCGCAGCGCGTCGACGCCGTACGTTTCGGCGCCAGGGCCGCTACGTTCCTTCACCAGGTCGCTACGCGTGAGGTGGATCTTTTGGAACTCGTCGTCCGAGATCACATAGTACCAGCCGGCAAACCGCGCGTTCAGTTCGCGGACCTTGGCTTCGGCCTTGCGCCGACGCTCGTGGTACTCGTCCATCTTGCGCTGGTTTTCTTTTTCGATCTGCTTGCGCTTCAGGTCGAAGTCCGACTTCGGCGCTTCGTCGCCAGGCGGCGCCGCAGCCGGCGTTTCCGTAGCAGGAGCTTCGGTCGCAGGCTGCTCGTCGCTCGGCTCATCGGCTGCCTGGCAAGCATCACCTGGCGCGGGCGCTTCGGTGGCTTCCGGTGCTGCTTCCGGTGCTGCTTCCGGCGCGTCGCTGGCAGCGGGAGGCGCAGCCGGCTCCGTGGGAGCGACCGGCACCGTGCTTTCGGTCGGCAGTTCTTGCAGGGCAGGGGGCTTCAAGCGGCTTTCGTCCAACCGAGCGGTCACATACAAATAGCGCCGCACCTTGGTGTCGCCATCTTTCGTCGTGCCCTCGTCCGCGCCGGCGCTGTTACCAAACCGCAAGACGTATTCCACGCCGTCCTTGGTGCCAACGTTCAGCTCGCCATTGCTGCCGAGCAGTTCACGCTTGCGACCGATTTGCGCGGGCATGACACCGATGTTCTGCAACGATTCGCGGAACTCGGGATTCTGAAACGCTTCTTCATCGGTGACGTTCTCGCCCAGGCCTTTGGGCTTGGGCAACACGTTAACGATCTGCAGGTTGTCGAGCGCCGACTTCAGCTCGTCGAGCTTCTCTTTGTTGAGTTCTTCATCGGCTTGCAGTTCGGTCGGCGCGGGGCGCTGTTGCACGAAGCGGTTCATGCCCAACAGTTCCCACGAATTGCCGTCGTTATCCCAACCGATCGTCGCTTCCAAGCGCGGATCAAGCTGCAGGCTAAAGCCATTGGCGGCGGGCTTAACGATGAAGCGATAGTCCTTCACCGTCAGGCGATCGATATCCCACGGGCTGATCTTGAGCAGGTCCTTCTCGATCCAGTCGCTGAAGTTGGTCGTCAACTTCGAAACATCGAGATCGACGACATACACGCGATTTTGCCCCGCCTTGCGCACGAAGCGCTGCGTGGGCGAATCTTTGACTTGCTTGCCGACAATCAGCCGCGCCAAGTCTTCGCCTTTGGTGTCTTGAAAGGCGACCAGCATGCCAAAGCCTTTATCACCGGCTTCGAGGCGGCTCTCGGTCGGTTCGACCACGCCAAACAGCTCGTGCTGGCTGGGGTCATCGCTGATGTTGGCGATGATGTTGAGGTTGATCAGGCTAGTGGCGGCATCGGTCATCTGAGCCTGCGCATCGGCGGGATAATTGCCGTGCGAAGGAATGACCCAGCGGCCTTGCATGCGCTCGACCTCGAAGCGATCGAGCTTGCCTTGGGCTTCGTCGATGCGGACGATCTCAAGCCGCGCGGCATCTTTCGAATCCTTGAAGTCGGTATACAGCACTTCGGATTCAGTATCGACGACTTCGCGCGGTGGCAGATTCACCCACAGGGCGACCGCCCCCAGCGCGATCGCCAGGCCGGCATAGATCAAAGTTTTGACGGTTTCGGTCATGGGGAAGCTCACTACTGCGACAGTTGTTCGTTAGGTTTCAAGCCAGCAGCGGCAGCGTTCAGACGCCGCCGCGTGCGCGATCGATGGTTACTTCAAACGGCTGCGCGAAATACCTTCGCGTTCCCGCAACCGGCGGCGTGCAAAGACCACCAGCGCGACCAGAATCGGCGGCAGCGCCGGCAGCACCACGGCCCAGGTCTTGTACCGCGCTTCAATCTTTTTGATGCCTTGATCGAAGTCACGGCGGCTCTTTTCGATGTCATTGTCGCGACGGCGCTTCAAGCGTTCTTCCGCTTGCTTCGCCTGCCGTTCGAGCGCTTTGCGACGCTCGTCGAACTCGGTGCCCAGGCGAATCAGTTCGTCGTGCGAGATCGCCTCGCCGCGGGCCTGCTTGTCTTGCAGTTCCTTGATGCGTTGTTCCAGCACCTTGGTCTGCAATTCGTTCTCTTGCTTGATCTTTTCAGCTTCGTCGGTGTACTGCTTGTTAAACTCTTCGCGGCGCTGCTTGTCTTCTTCGCGCACGCGTTGCGTCTCGGCTTCGACCAGGGCCAGCGTGCTGTAGCGCAGCTTGCGGCTGCGAATGTCGATGAAGCGGTCGTCGCCGACCAACGAATCGAGGATGTTCAGCACGAAGGTGACGTTGTCGAAACGGAACGGCAGTTGCGCGTCCGGCCGATCGCGAATGCTAAGGAACTCGTCGCCCAGCACGTCGATATCGGTGACGTACACCACATGCAGACCATCGCGCGACTTGCCGGCTTCGTCCTTCTTGTCTGCTTTTTCGTCAGCCTTGTCAGCAGCCTTTTCGTCCGCTTGATCGTCGGCCATCTTCTGCGGCACATCTTTGCGTTTGCCACGGATCCGCGCCGCCAGCACCTTCTCGCCCGAGAACGCGCCGCGGGCTTGCATCATGGCGTTCATGTCGCCGCGGCTTTCCATCCACTTTTGCGCCGGATAGCTGCCCGAGATATCACCGCTGGTCGACACCATTTTGGTGAACTCCAGCCCCGTACCGCTGATGCGTTTGATGCCGCTCGGGAACGGGAACAGCACTTCGTCGAGCCCCTTGGTGACGGGATCTTCCTCGCTAAAGGCGTTGACAAAAACGTTCTCGTTCTGCGTGGGAATGCGTCGAGTGAGGAACACAAACTCCGGCCCCATGTAGCTGAATTCCAGCTGCGTATAGGGGTTATAGTCTTGCCACACCAGTTCTGGCTGGAACAACGGCGGGCCAGCTTGCATGGCCAGCGATTGATCGCCCATGCGGCCGAGCACTTGAATGCCCAGCGCGTCCCACAGTTGACGGATGTCACATTTCTCGGGCGGTGGCCCGCCGCCGAACATGCCTTGCTGTTGCTTGGGCATGCCAGTGCCCGGAATGCGCATGAAGACCGGAATGGGATCTTCAAAGATCGCGGTGGGAATGCCTTTTTGAATGGCGGCGAGCACATTGGGCAGTTGCGACGGCGCGAGCGACGAAGGCTGCACCAACAGCAGCGCGTCGTACTTCTCGGTATTGATCGGCTCGGTCGGATCGACCTGCTCGACTTTGTATTGCTGTTCCAACTGCGTGATGATCGCCTTCTTCGGATTGTTCTGCTGCGACATGAGGTTAAACACCATGCCGCCGAACATCTGCGCGTCGGTATTCACAACGCCAATGGTGTAGCGTTCGCCGCGTGCGACGGTGGCGATCGATCGCGCCAGTTCGTATTCGATCGGCGTGCCGGCGTCGAAGAACGGCACGACGACCATTTCCAGCCCCGACGTGATGCCAGCGCCGATGATGATCTGCTCGTCGCGGAAGCGCCCGCCGCTTTGCACGTCGACGCGCTGCAGCTTGATGCCATAGCGCTGGTCGGCTTGCTGTGCCTCGGGACCGTACGGATCGATGTTATCGTACACGCGAACTTGCAGGTCGGCTCCGCCCAGGCGTTCGAGCTCTTTGAGCATCGACAGCAGGTCGTGGCGGACCTTCATGTACTTTTCGTCGGTGATATCGGTGCTGATGTAAGCTTCGATCTTGATCGGCTGCTTGGTGTCGAGGTCGCGAATCAGCTTCTTAGTGGCGCTCGACAGCGAGCTGACTTGGTTGCGCGTGGTATCGATGCGCACCGGATCGTAATAGGCGAACAGCAGGTTCGCGCTCAAGGCGACGACAATCAGCGAAATGACGCGAATCAGATAATGCCCCAGCAGCGATTCGCCATCGCGACCGCCGTACCAGTGACGACGTCCGACCAGCACCATGCTGAGATAGATGCCGACCGCGATCACCAACAGGAAGTACAGCACGCCGCCGAAGCTGATGACGCCGCGGCCGAAATCGTCCAGATAGGCCGCGATGCCCAACTGCTTGATGCGCTGCGCCCAGGTGTAGCTAGGAACTGTCTCTTTACACATCTGACGCTGC
>JAEZGD010000213.1 GCA_023417165.1 Planctomycetota bacterium | reverse complement strand
CCTATGCCTTTCTCGACGCACGCACCGAACGTCGCTTAATGCGGCAACAGGTGCTGACTGACTGGCGACTTAATCGCACTTCGCAAGGCCGGCCTCTCAAGCAGTTGATACGCGAAGCGGAAGGGCGTTGCCTGCCGCGCAGCAAAGAGGTGCCGGGCCTGCGACATCCTGACGAACGGATGGAGAAGTCGTGGTGGAAACGACAGTTGTACGCATTGGCCTCGGCCGATGGCATGATCGGCGACACGGTAAACGCGTTGGAATTCAACGGTTGGCTCGATCAGGCGGCGCGTGACCATCGCCGCTACGAGCGCGAGTTGGTCACCGGCCTCTGTGAATTTGGCCTGGCAGACAAACTCCAACGCGTGGAGCATCATCAAACCCATGCCGCGAACGCCTTCTATTGCAGCGGCTACGAGCGAGCGCTCGTCGTCACGATCGATGCTTATGGCTCGGGACTGTCAGCCAGCGTCAACATCGGGGACGAGCAAGGTTTGAAGCGCATCGATACCATTGATACGCCTTATTCGCTCGGTACGTTCTATGAATCGGTCACCTCGGCGCTTGGCTTCCGTCCCGATCGCCATGCCGGCAAAATCGTGGGATTGGCCGCCTATGGCGATTCAACCGTGGTGGCCGATGTCCTGCGCAGCTTGATCGTTTGGGATGGTCATCGCCCGCGCTGGCGACGAGCCTCGGATGTCTACCTCTCGCGGCATCTCGCTGGCAAGTTTCCCAAGATCGATCTGGCCGCCGCCTATCAAACCGTTCTGGAGGAAGTCGTCCAACGTTGGATCGCGCATCACGTTGACACCACGGGCATTGATCACCTGGTGCTGTCGGGCGGAGTTGTCGCCAACGTCAAGCTCAACCAGCGTTTACATGAGTTGCACGGGGTCAACCAGATTTACATCCATCCCAACATGGGCGACGGTGGCTGTGGCACCGGGGCCGCGATCATCAAATCGATCGAGTACGGTGCTCGGCCTGAAGTGATGCGCTCCGCCTATCTGGGTCCAGAGTATGCAGCGCGCGACATTCAAGCGGCACTTCAGCAGGAAAGCGTGGCCTATACGCATCACGAAGACATTGACGACGAAGTGGCGCGCCTGGTTGCTGAGAACCATGTCGTGGCGCGCTGCAGCGGCCCGATGGAATATGGCCCGCGGGCACTTGGCAACCGCTCGATTCTGTATCCCGCCACCGATCCCGGCGTTAATCAATGGTTGAACGAACGGCTGCATCGCACCGAGTTCATGCCTTTCGCGCCCGCCACGCTCGCGGAAGATGCCTCCGAGTGCTACGAAGATCTGGCCGGCGCCGAGTTTGCCGCCCAGTTCATGACCATTACCTTCAACTGCACGGCCAAGATGAAGCGTCAATGCCCGGCGGCAGTGCATGTCGATGGCACCGCGCGTCCACAACTTGTCTCCGAACAGACGAACCCCGGCTTTTATCGCATCTTGCGTGAGTACAAACGATTGACTGGCATTTCGAGCATGATCAACACCAGCTTTAACATGCACGAAGAGCCGATTGTCTGCACGCCCCACGATGCGGTGCGATCATTCCTGGCAGGGGGCGTCGACTACCTGGCGATTGGCGAGTTCCTCGTGGCCGCTCCGCATATCCTGCGAGGCGAACAAGTGCGTCCCGAAGCGGCAACCGTCTAACTATGGCCATCGATATTTCCCAGCCCGCACCGTGCACCAGCGCGCCGCCACTGCAGGAAGCGGTACGACTACAGGTGGTTCGTGGCACCGACTGTCTGAACGCCTGCGCCGCCTGGGCGGAGCAGGCGGCGGCCTTTGCGGTCGAGAATCCCTCGTGCGATCCGCGCTGGCTGCATGCTTTGGCCGCAGGTCTCGGCCATCGCCCGTACTGCATCACTGCCCACAAAGGCGAACGTCTGTGCGGCCTACTGCCGCTGGCGGAGATTTCGAGCCTGCTATTTGGCAAGCACATTGTCGGCTTGCCTTACGTCAGCACTGGCGGCATTCAAGCCACATCCGGCGACGTCGCCACGCAACTAGCCGATACCGCAGTTCAACTGGCCGATGAACGGGGCGTGCGCCATTTGCAACTGCGTCACGAAATGCCGGTTGAGCATCCCGCACTCGTATCGGGCGTTGCTTCCAAGGTGCACATGCGGCTCGCGCTGCCGACCGATGCGGAACTGCTATGGAAGGCCTTCAATGCCAAAGTTCGCAATCACATCCGCAAATCGCAGAACCAGTCCTTCAGCGTCGAATGGGGAACCGAGGCGCTGCTCAACGATTTCTATGCGGTCTTCAGTCAAAACATGCGCGACTTGGGAACGCCTGTCTTTTCGCGGCGATTGTTTCTGGCCATGTTGCAACACTTACCCACCGAGTTGTGCGTGGTGCGCGAAGGTCGGCTGCCGATCGCTGCAGGCGTCGTCCTGCATGGTCCGCGCATGTCGCAGGTGCTGAGCGCCAGTTCGTTGCGATCGCACAATGCCCGTTGCCCGAACATGCTCCTGTACTGGAACTTGCTCGTTCGCAGTTGCGAGCGTGGGCAAGCAACTTTTGATTTCGGCCGCACCACAATCAACAGCAACACCTATCGCTTCAAAGCCCAGTGGGGCGCGCAGCCGGTGCCGACCGCCTGGCAATTCTATGTGCGTCGCGGCCAGCCAGGCGACATGCGCCCCGAACAATCGGGCTTCCGCCTGGCGACCAAAGTTTGGCAGCGGCTGCCGCTGCCACTCACCCGCTGGATCGGGCCGTCGATCATTCGCGGCATTCCGACCTAGCGAGCCGGGCGCTGCGGGGCCCAATACCGCCATCCCCGCGGGCCGACATTTCCGCTACACTGCCGCGATGAAAAGGAACGCGGCGTGAGCACTTATCTTGTGACCGGCTGTGCCGGCTTCATTGCATCGAACGTTTGCCGATTGCTGCTGGCAGCAGGGCATGAGGTCGTCGGGCTCGACAATCTCAATGACGCGTACGATCCCCGCCTGAAAGACTGGCGACTGGCCCAACTCCAGGCGATCGCTGGCTTTCGCTATGGCAAGGTCGACATCGCCGACCACGCTGCGCTGTTGCATGTGCTCGAAGGCTTGCAATTGCAAGCCTCGTCCTCCATCGCAGGGGTGATCAATCTGGCCGCGCGGGCTGGCGTGCGGGCGTCGATGGAGAATCCCTGGATCTATTACCAGTGCAATGTGATTGGCACATTGAACTTGCTCGAGTTGTGCCGCACTTGGGGAATTCGCAAGTTTGTCGTGGCGTCGTCGTCGAGCGTATATGGCGACAGCCCGAACGTTCCTTATCGAGAAGACCAATCGGTCGCGCGACCGGTTTCGCCCTATGCGGCCTCGAAGCAAGCGGCAGAGACGCTCTGCTACTCGTACCATCACCTGCATGGTATCGATATCTCGGCCCTGCGATACTTCACGGTCTATGGCCCGGCGGGGCGGCCCGATATGAGCGTCTTTCGATTCGTGCGCGGCATCGCCGAGCAAACGCCCATTACATTGTGGGGCGATGGCGAGCAGAAACGCGATTTCACCTATGTCGACGACATCGCGCGCGGCACGGTGCTGGCGCTCAAAGAAGTCGGCTACGAGATTTTCAATCTCGGTAGCGATCGCCCGTACTCGGTCAACGAGATGCTGGCAATGCTGGCGGCGCAGTTGGGCCACCAGCCAATTATCCAGCGGCGACCAGCACATCCGGCCGATGTGCCGCAAACCTGGGCGGACATCAGCAAAGCCCAAAGCCTGTTAGGCTGGCAGCCCACCACGAATTTTGAGGCTGGCCTGCAAGCGTGCGTCCAGTGGTATCAGCAGCACCGAGAGTTGGCGCACTCACTGGAACTGGGCAACTAAAGCGTTGCCCAGGCGAAACCGACAAGCGAAGGAAGTCGGGCTAGCGTGACTTCACCAGCTTTTTGACCTGCCGCGACGACTTGCGACTGCCTTCTTCAGGCTGCGGCGCAGGACGATCCTCTGGCAGCGTCTTTGGTTCGTCATCCATTTCTGGCACGCCGGGCGTACGCGGCAGCGGCTCGGTCTTGCGCGCCTTGGCCTTCACTGCCTCTTCCTCTGCGAATTCTTCGTAGAGGTTGTCTAAGAAGCGATTGTCGTAGGGATTGCGTGCATCTTGGCCCCAGCCCGTCGTCTTTTCCTGCTGCATCACCACGTGGGCGACGTGGTAAGGACGGAAATAGTAGTATCCCCGTTCTTTGTTCCAGTAGGGATAGTGCTGGTGCATATCGCAGGGGCTGAAAAGAAAATGGCAGCGGAAGCTTTGCGGGCCACACGTATGCCATAGCGAACTTCCACAAGACGAGCAGCCCTGCTCGCCGTGGCCCGCACCAGCATCGGCCGCGCCGGCGTGGCTACCAGGCTGTTGAGCTGCTTGGTAAGCCTCCGGCAACTGCCGAGGTGCATAACCGGCGGGCGTAGCGGGCCCTGCCGCGCAAGCGGTCAGACTGGCAGCTAAGGCAAATTGCAGTAGCATCTTTCGATCCCCTCTACAGGTAGGTCCGGCCGCCAGCATGTGCGTGCCAGTGACGTATCGAGTATCGGATATTCCAACTCTGCCGCTTGACTGGGGAAGTCAGGTTTCTCCTTAGGAATCGCACACTTAAAGCGCGCACACGCTATATATGCCGCAGGCGGCGCGACTCTTCCGGTTATGCCGATTGCACCGCCAGGCGCGCACGTTACGACCGGCGCGCACAGCACGTTAGGCACATTCGTTACGCGCGTTACGCTAGCTCTGTCCCACAAAAGCCTGGAAACCGATTCAACCTACCAAGGCAGACCAACCGAAATAATCAGTACGTCGAGACACCGGTCCCGGCGCCACTGTGCAAGTGCGCAGTGAATTGGTCCGTCCGTTGCCCCCGCATGCGACGGCTCCCGCACAGGGAATTACGGCCCCTACCTTCAACTCGAAGAGCGACACACCATGGCCCCGCGTGGCAGAACGACAACCGATAAATGTCGGTCGCGTTGGTCAAAGGCTCGTCTGGCGCTATCCATAGCACTAGGCCTGGCCGCTTCGACCACGCTCGCTCAGGCGCCCTCCGGCAATTACACACGTCCCACCAGTGGAGCGCGTCCCGCCGTAGGCGAACTGGATGCGGCGCACGCCAACGGTCCGGCTTTGTCCGCGCCGCGTTATGGCGCTGCGCCCAATGCCAGGTCGGTCGCATCGGGCCCGCTGACGTATGGTCCCTCGCGGGCTACGGCCGAAGCGGTTCATGCGCAGCATCCCAGCCATGGCATTGCCGGGGTGCACCAGGTAGCTTTCGAGTCGGGGCCGCAGCAGGGCAATACACGGCCTCGCACTACCGATGCGGTGGAGATCACCGATCGCACTCCGTCGCGACCGGCGGCTCGGCCTTCGCTGCGCGTGGCTCAAGCGCCATCGACGCGTCCGAATCCAGACGACCGTCTCTTGACGCCTACGCCCGAAACACGCGCCAAAGTTAAATCGCTCATCGCCGATATTCTGGAACCCGAAGCGATTCTCGAAATCGATCCGCGCAAGTCGAAGTTGATTCGCACCAAGGAACCGGTTTCGCGGTTCTCGGTGACGCATCCCGATCGCGTGGAAGTCGTACAGTTCAGCCCGACCGAGTTTGAACTCATCGGCGGCAGCACTGGCGAGACTACGCTGACGCTTTGGTTCGGCGAGCAACCGGCAGACGAGACCGCGGTACTGCGTTACTTGGTCCGGGTAACATCGGACACTACGCAGGACGACCGCGCGGAGGTCGAATACGGTAACCTGCAGAACAAGATCAACGAGCTGTTCCCTAACAGCCAGATCCAACTGATTCCCGTCGCCGACAAGCTGATCGTCCGCGGTCAAGCTCGCGATGCGGAAGAAGCCACGCAAATCCTAGCAGTGCTCGGCGCCTCCTCGACCAATCAGCAAGGAAGCGCTCTGGGCCCCGGCAGCTTCGTCAACCTCGGCACTGTCGCTCGGCCGTCGCTCGGCGCCGACGATCTCGAAGCCTCAAACCTGATCAGTTTGCTGGATGTCCCCGGCGAACAGCAGATCATGCTGAAGGTGCGTGTCGCTGAACTGTCGCGTTCGGCCTTGCGAAACATGGGAGCGAACTTCGCTGCCTTCGGCGGCGACTTCCTGGTTAGCTCGAACCTAAGCGTCAACGGCGCCATCAATGCGGTGCTCAGCACCGATGACTTGCTGCTGGCGATTCAGGCGACCAAGTCGAACGCATACTCAAAGATTCTGGCCGAACCTAACCTGGTTACGCTAAACGGACGCCCGGCGAGCTTTGTCGCGGGTGGTCAGTTTGCGGTGCCCACGGTGGTGGGTGTGGAAGGCGCCGCAGCTGCGACGACCTTCTTCCAGAGCTTCGGTACGCAGTTGTTCTTCATTCCGACGATCGTCGACAAGGATCGCATCCGTCTCCAGGTAACGCCGACTATTAGTTCGGTCAACACCGCCAATAGCGTGGGCGGCATTCCTGGTCTGGATACGAAGACGGTCAGCACGACGGTCGACCTGCGTGAAGGCCAATGGCTGGCGCTTGCTGGCTTGTTGGAAGATCGTCAAACCGGCAGCAAGGCACGCGTACCGCTCGCGGGCGACATCCCCGTGCTGGACGCGCTGTTTAGCCGCAAAGAAGTCGATCGCTCGGAAACGGAATTGATCATTCTGGTCAGCCCCGAACTGATCAGCCCGCTCGAGGCCGAGGAAGTACCACTGATCCTGCCTGGCATGGAGGTGACCGAGCCTGGCGATTGGTCGTTCTATCTGTTCGGACGGACCGAAGGCAACCCCGACTGCCATCACCGCAGCACGGTGTTTCCGAATCACCAAGACGCAGTTCTCCGCGCTCGCATGGCCGCGCTTCGCGATGCCAAGCAAAGCGCACGTTACCAGGACTGCGAGCAGTTCTACGTGCATGGCCAGCACGGGTTCTCTCGTTAAGAAGACGAACATAACATGGCCGGCGTGACCCGCGCGCCGGTCCTGTGATGCACAAGGACGTGACCCATGACCCGCCCCCTAATGACGCGTGCCAGCCTTGCTGCTGGTCTCTGCGTCCTGCTAGTGGTAACGACCGGATGCGGCCATTTCCGCCGCGCTCGGGCGCTCTATCAAAAACCTGCCTCGCCTCGCCAATTGGGATCTCTCACTGACCCCATCTGGTCGAATCAGGAAAGCAACGCCGAAGCGAGTGACTTCGTCGTTTACAACCACGAGTTCAAGTATCAATCGGCCAGGATGAACGAAGCTGGACAGGACCACGTGAAGCAGTTGGCTTCGCGAATCCTCGACGGTCAAGACATGCTGGTGATGATCGAACGCAGTTGGACCGCCTCGCGCGAAGACACCGAGTATAAGTACCCAGTGCATACCGATCCCCAACTGGACATGCAACGCCGCGAAGTGGTTGTCCGCTCGCTGGTTGCCATGGGTGTGCAAGACGCCGAAGAACGTGTCGTCGTCGCCCCGGCGCTGCGCCCCGGATTTAAAGCTACGGAAGCCTCGAATGCCTATCAAAGCGGCCTTAACGGCCTCGGCGGTTATGGCGGCGGCTATGGTGGTGGCGGCTTCGGTGGTGGCTTTGGCGGCGGCTTCGGCGGTGGATTCGGTGGCGCAGGCGGATTCTTTTAAGCTGCTCTGAGTTAACAACCCAACGGCTGAGTAGCCCTGCGGCAACCCATACAAATGGTCCGCAGGGCTTTCCGCCATCGCTCTTCTCAAGGTGCGGTTCATGTCACTGCGATTGACCTGGATAACGCTGGCGGCGTTTACTTGCTGCTCTATCATGCTAGGTTGCGCGCCGTTTAAGCCACGTAGTGGTTCGAAGGCCGTTCCCACAGGCGGACGAACTGCTCGCAGCGCCGGCCCCGAACAACTCGATGGGTTGTTACATGAACCTGCTGCGCGCACCGCGCAGAAGCCGACCAAATCCCTCTTCAGCGGCGACAGCGCGAAGAAGGATGCGGCCAAGCAGTCAGAAATCGAAAGCGAGTTGGCGTTGGCGCGCCTTGGCGAGCGCCGCGGTCAGTCGGACGGCGCGAAACAGCTTTATCGCAAGATCATTGAAAAGCATCCAGAACATCCGGCGGCCTATCACCGCCTTGCTGTGTTGTATGCCCGCGATAATAACTTCGTGGAATCGGATCGCTACTTCCAACACGCGCTGCAGATGAGCGAACCTTCGATCGATCTGCTGAGCGATTATGGCTATTGCCTGTACTTGCAAAGCCGCCACGAAGAGGCCGAGCGTGTGCTGCGCCAGGCATTGCGTCAAAAGCCCAATCACGAAGCCTCATGCAATAACTTGGGCCTGGTGCTAGGCGCACAAGGGCGCTATGCCGACAGCTTGGAGGCCTTTCAACGGGTCAACAACGAAGCTGAAGCCCACGCGAATCTGGCCTATGTTTTCAGTCAGACCGGAGAGCTCGAGAATGCTCGCAAAGGCTATTTGCAGGCATTGACTCTGAACAAGGAATTGAAGCCGGCGGCCGTCGCGGTGATTCAAGTAGAAAAACGTCTGCAAATGCAGGAACAAGAG
>JAEZGD010000191.1 GCA_023417165.1 Planctomycetota bacterium | reverse complement strand
GCTCCTGCTGCCCCGGCTCCCGCTCGTACGGGAATGGGCGGACCGATTCGCCCGCTCAGCAACGCGCCTCAGCGTCCCAGCCCGGCTGCCGCTGGCTCCACCAAAATCAAGGTGCTTGATAGTCGTGGCGGTAAGAAGGATGGTCGCGAAGGGGACAAGGGTCCGAAGAAGCGCGAGCCCCGCATCCAAATTCGCCTGCCCGACATGCCCGAGGTGAAGCAGCCCACGCCCCAGGCGTCGGCCAACGAACCGAAGGCCCAGAAGCCCGAGATTCGTCTGACCAAGGACGTCCTGCGTGGCTCGGCCAAGGGCAAGACGCCGACCATTTCGGTCGACGAAGTCGCCAAGGCCATGCAAAAGCCAGCTCGCCCCGGCGCCGGTGGCAAGCACTCGGCCCTGCAAGACATTGCCGAGAAGGTGCTGAACAAGCCCTCCACCAAGCCCGGCGTTGTCGGTCCTGGCAAACGCGGCAAAACCAAGGCGGAGCTCGACGAAGAAGAGGCTGCCGCCAAGCGTGGCAAGGATGGCGGCGGACTGGCTGGTATGGCCGCCGCGCGTCAAAACCGCCAACAAGCGCGCAAGATCCGCTCCGTCGACGATATCGACGAGGAGGGTCGCGTTCGTCGGCGGCCGAAGAAATTCAGCCGCTCGAAGCACGCGCAAGACACCGCTGCCCCGCGTAAAGCCAAGGTGCAACTGGTGCTGCCGTGTACCGTCCGCAGCTTCTCCGAAGCCGCAGGCGTGATGTCCGGCCAGGTCATGAAGACCCTGATGGGCCTGGGCATGATGGCCTCCATCAATCAGCAAATCCCCGACGAGTACGTCGACTTGCTGGCGATGGAACTCGGCGTCGAGCTCGAATTCAAGAAGCAAGAAACGCTCGAAGAGTCGCTGATCACCAACCTGCAAGACGTGCCGGACGACCCAGCCGTGCTGGAGCCCCGTCCGCCGATCGTGACCTTCCTCGGTCACGTCGACCACGGCAAGACGTCGTTGCTCGATCGCTTGATCGGCATCAACGTCGTCGCAGGCGAAGCCGGCGGTATCACACAGCACATCCGCGCTTACCAGGTCAACAAGGGAGAGCGCAAGGTCGCCTTTGTCGATACGCCTGGCCACGAAGCCTTTACCGAGATGCGCGCTCGCGGTGCTAACGTCACCGACATCGCCGTCTTGGTGGTCGCGGCTGACGACGGCATCATGCCGCAAACCGAAGAAGCCATCAGCCACATCAAGGCGGCTAATGTGCCTATCGTCGTGGCGCTCAACAAGGTCGACCTTCCCGGCACCGACCAGCAACGCATTTTGCAACAACTGGCCGCGCAAGAATTGCTGCCGAGCGAATGGGGTGGCAACGTCGAAGTCATCCGCACCAGCGCCATCACCGGCGCAGGTATGGACGACCTGCTCGATACGCTGCTCACCATCGCCGACATCCACGAACTGAAGGCCAATCCCAACAAGCCCGCCAGCGGTACTTGCTTGGAAGCCGAACAGGAAACGGGTCGCGGCGTGATTGCCAAGTTGATCGTGCAAACCGGCACGCTCAATGTCGGCGACGTCATCGTCTGCGGTTCGGCTCATGGCCGCGTCAAGGCGATGTACGACACCCTGCGTCCGCATATCAAGGTCAAGTCGGCTGGGCCTTCCACCCCGGTCAACGTCACAGGCCTGGATATCGCGCCCGAAGCCGGCGATTCGTTTACCGTGCTGACCGACATTGCCGCCGCCCGCGAGATCGCTGCTTCCCGCGCGTTCCGTGGCCGCGACGCCAAACTCGGCGGCAAGACCACCAAGGTCTCGTTCGAGCAATTCCAAGAGCGCTTGCAAACCGGCAAACTGGGAACCGACACCGAGAAGGTTACGCTCAATCTCATTCTGCGGGCGGACGTCCGCGGTTCGATCGAAGCGTTGATCAAGGAACTCGGCAAGCTCGAGCATCCGGAAGTGGCGGTCAAGATCTTGCAGGCTTCGGTCGGCGGTATCTCGGTCGCGGACGTCACGTTGGCGCACGCCTCGCAGGCGGTCATCGTGGGCTTCAACGTCATTCCGGACGAAGCGGCGCGCAGTCTGGCGGATTCGTACGGCGTCGAAATTCGCCGCTACGAAATCATTTACAAAGTGGCCGACGACATCAAAGCGATGCTCAGCGGCAAGCTCAAGCCAGAAGAACGCGTGGTCGAACTCGGCCGAGCGCTCGTCAAGCAAGTGTTCTCGATCAGCCGCATCGGCACCATCGCTGGTTGCTATGTGGCGTCGGGCACCATCGAGCGTGGCTGTCGCATCCGCGTCAACCGCGAAGGACGCACCATTGGCGATTACGCCCTCGACTCGCTCAAGCGCGAGAAGGACGACGCCAAGGAAGTCCAGCGCGGCATGGAATGCGGTATCCGCCTGGCCGGCTTCAACGACATCAAGAAGGACGACGTGCTCGAAGCCTACAAGATCGAGGAAGTCGCCCGTACCCTGTAGCGGCCAGGAAATCCCAAATCCCAAGCATCAAATTCCAAACAAATTCCAAGAACCCAATTGGTCAATGACCAAAACAAGCGATGAACGCTTTTGGTTCGCGTGAGTATGATTTGGAAGAGCGCACCTATTGTTTCGCTCAAGCTGTTCGTGTCTTTGTCAAACAATTGCCACGAACGGCTTGCAACGAAAACGATGTGCGTCAACTAGCGAGGGCTTCGGGATCGGTCGCCGCCAACTACATCGAGGCGAACGAAGCCCTGAGCAAGAAGGACTTTGTTTACCGAGTAAGAATTGCCCGAAAGGAATGCAAAGAGACCCGACTCTGGCTACGGCTTGTCGATACGCGCGACGAGCCGTCTCTGGAATCACAACGGGTCGAACTGCTTCAGGAATGTCAAGAACTACGCTCGATTCTTAGCACCATTGTGAAGAGAAGCGAATAACCTTCTTCGTTTCGGAATTTGGTTTTCGCCTTTCGTATTTGTTTGGAATTTGGTGCTTGGAATTTGGAATTTGAACACTAATGTCCCGTCGTACTTTAAAAGCTGCGAGCGCGATTCGCGAAGTTGTTAGCTCGGCGATTCTGATCGAGCTGCAAGATCCGCGCGTGCGCGATGTGACCGTCACCTTTGTCGAGGTGGCGCCCGACATGCGCCAGGCGAAGGTCCATGTGTCGATCATGGGCGACGAGAAGAAGCAGACGTTAGCGCTGCGCGGTCTGCAAAACTCCGCCGGCTTTTTGCAATCGAAGATCGGTGAGCGGATCGATACGCGTTATATCCCCAAATTGACCTTCGTGCTCGACAAGGGCGTGAAGCAGTCGATCGAGATCAGCCGCATGCTGGGCGAACTATTGCCCAAGCCCACGGACGAAGAATTGGCAGACGTGGAGGACGTCGAGGAAGAGGATTCTGGCGAGGACCAGGATTCGGATGACGTGGCTCGCTGAGCCGTTTCGAATTTCGCGATCACATTAGCCCACCATGAATACCCCCAATCGCGCCACCCTGATCGCCAAACTGCAAAAAGTTCTGAAGAAGCACTACAAGCCAGTGGCCGCGCCCGAGCGCAGCCTGCTGGAGCATTGGCTGTATGCCTGCTGCCTGGAGAACGCTTCGTTCGACAAGGCCGACGAGGCATTTGCGCAATTGCAGCAGACCTATTTCGATTGGAACGAGGTGCGTGTCACCAGCGCCAACGAACTTGCCGAAGTGTTCACGTCGTTGCCGCAGCCGGTTGCCGCCGCGCATCGCGTGAAGAAGGCGCTGCAAGGCATCTTCGATAACATCTTCACCTTCGATCTCGAGCCGCTGAAGAAGCAGAATCTCGGCAAATCGATCAAGGACATCGAGAAGTTCGGCGCGACGCCCTTCGCCCAGGCGTACATCACGCAAAACGCGCTGGGTGGTCACGCCATCGCTGCCGACGAAGGCACTTACGACGTGCTGGCGGTGCTGGGCGTCATCAGCGACTCGGAAGCGGCCAAAGAACTGCTGCCAGGTCTCGAGCGCGCCATTCCGAAGAACAAAGGCACCGAGTTCTTCTCGGAACTGCACCAGTTGGCCGCCGATTTCTATGCTGCTCCGACCAGTGCCCGCATGAAAACGATTCTGGCCGAGATCATTCCCGACGTGAAAGAACGCGTCGCCGCCCGGCAGGTCAAACGCAAAGAGTTGGATGTCGAGCACGCCAAGGCAGCCGCGAAAGAACGTGAGCGCGAGCGTCAGGCCGAGCAAGAGATGATGAATCCGCAGAAGCCTCCGCCGGCTCGCGATACCTCGAAAGACAAGCCCGCTGGCAAAGGCGGCGCTGCGGCTCCAGCCCCCAAGGAACCCGCCGCCAAGGAAAAGGAAGCGGCCAAGGACGGCAAGTCCAAGCCCGCCAAAGCCACCGATAAGCCGGCCGAGAAAACCAAGCCGTCCGCCAAGAAGACGGAGGCCGAGCCGGCCAAGAAGAAGCCTGCCGATGCGGCCAAAACCGACGGCAAGAAAAAAAGCGACGAAACGGGTAAAAAGCCCGTCTCCAAGGGACTGACAAAGAAGAAACCGCGATAACGGCTCCTTCGCTCTGCGGCTAGAATAGTAGGAGAGCGGTTGCCGGGCGTGGTGGGCGTCTCAACAGAGACGCCAGAGCGTGACGGTAACGGTTCGCCAGCGGCGGTCCACGGCATTTCAGCCGGGCTTGCCCTGCGAAGAAAGAGCGCCTCCTTTTGTGCCCAGATCCACCATGCGTTCATTGCTCATCTTGGTGTTGTTTGTCGGCTTCGCCTCGCCATTGGCGGCTCAAACCAACGTCCCTTTGGGATTGGGACAAGAAGGCGAAGATCCCCCTGCCCTGTTTGTGCCCAGCCAAAGCCGTGGCGAAGTCGAGCAGGATCAGCTCACGGCTGCTTCCATGTTCGCGCATGGGCGTTTGCTGTATCAGCGCGAAAAGTACGACGCCGCGCTCCGCCGCTATCAGCGCGCCTATCGCTACGATCCCCAGGCGGTCGCCATCCTCGGCGAGATCGTGTCGCTGGCCTTCGAACTCGAACACAACGAAGAGGCCGCACGCTATGCCGTGCTGGCCGCCGAGCGCGATCCCAAAGACGCGCAACTGCTGCGCCGCCTGGCGATGCATCTGACCGAGCAGCAAGATTACGCTCGGGCGCTCAAGCTGTATCGCACTTCGCTGGAGATGCAAAAAGAGACTGACGACGTGACGGCGGTGCTGCTGCACATGGAAATCGGCCGCCTGCATTTTCTGCAAGAGGACTTCGTGCCCGCCGCCGAATCGTTCGCCCGCGTGCGCGAAGCGATCCTTGATCCGAAGAAGTATGGCCTGTCCGACGAGCTGTACAAGATCGTGCTCGGCAACGCTCATGCCACGTACACGCTGCTCGGCGAGTGCTTTTTCCGCGCTAAACGTTATGACGACGCCGAGGCCATGTTCACCAAAGCGGATGAAGCCAAGGCCGACGAAGCGGTGCTGGCCTATCATCTAGCGCGCATTCGCAGCGAGCAAAAGCGCCACGACGACGCCCTCGCACAGCTCGACAAATACTTCGCCAATAAGAGTGCCGCGGCCGGCGTTGACGCCTACGACTTGCTGGAAGAAACGCTCGCCGCCAAGCTCGGCGACAAAGCCGCAGCTCAGACACAAGTGCTCACGCGGTTAGCCGCCCTGCATGCCGACGATGCCGACAACACCGCGCTCGCCTTCGCCTATGGTGATGCACTGCACACTGCGGGCCAAGACGAAAAGGCGATCGAAGTCCTCAGCAAATCGCTCGACAAAGAAGCGACCATCGAAGCCGCGGGCTTGCTGGTGGAACTCTTGCATGCCCAGAAGAAAACTAGCGAGTTGCTGACGGTCCTCGGTAAATCGCTCGGCAAAACGGCTGCGTTAATCACCCTCGGCGATGCTGGCGAAACGCTCGTGGCCGACGGCGACATGATAGGGCAATTGATCGCCGAAGCGCAGCGCCGCAAGACTGCCGAACCAACCACGCTCACCACCGGTGAAGCGCTCGCCATTGCGATGCTGGCGCTGAAGGCCAAGCAGTACGACGCCGCCCAAGAATTCTTCGCGATTGTCGTGGCTGCGCCACGTGCCGCGAAAGCCGCGCTCTCGAAGGCGGACGCCTATGTCACGTGGGGACTCGAACTCTACCAGGCCAACGAATACGAGCGCGCCGGCAAAGTCTTTCAGGAAGCGCTCGATAAGAACCTGCCCGCGCAGCGCAAGGAACTGTTGCGTTACTTTCTGGCCAGCACCCAAGAGATGCAAGGCCAGACCGACACCGCGCTCGCCACCATTGACCAGGGCCTGCAAGGCAGCAAGCCGGCCGCCAACCTGCTCGGTCGCAAAGGCTGGATTCAGTACCACGCGAAGCGTTATGCCGACGCCGAGAAGACGTACCTGGATCTGCTGGCCAAATGGGATAGCGATCACAAGACCGCGAACGTTCGCACTGCGATGCGCGAAGCGCGCATGGTCATGTCGAACATCTGCGTGCAAACCAATCGTCGCACCGAAGGCATGGAATGGCTGGAGCAGGTGCTGGACGAGTTCCCAGAAGATATCGGCGCGATGAACGACCTCGGCTATTTGTGGTCCGAGGACGGCGTGCATCTCAACCGCGCGCTGCGCATGCTCGAGACTGCCGTCGCGGCCGAACCCGATAACCATGCTTATCGCGATAGCCTGGGCTGGATCTATTACCAGCTCAAACGCTATCCCGAAGCGATCGCCGAACTCGAGCGTGCCGCCGACGTCGAAACGCCCGATGGCGTCATCCTCGATCACCTTGGCGATGCATATCAAGCCGCTGGTCAACTCGATAAAGCGCGCGACGCCTGGACGCGCGCCGCAGCAGCCTTCGAACAAGAGAAAGACGACGCGCGCCTGCAAATGGCGCGCGACAAGCTTGAAGCCAACCCTTCCAAGTAGGACAAAGAGGTTCGTCCTACGCTACTCATACGGTTTTTGAAGAGACAGTCATGGCAGGACATTCGCACGCAGCCAACGTCATGTACCGCAAGGCGGCGGTCAACAACAAACGCAGCAAGCTCTGGGGCAAGCTGGCTAGAGCCATCACCATTGCCGCGAAACTCGGCGGCGGCGATCCCAACGCCAACGCCCGCTTGCGCAAAGCGCTGCTCGACGCCCGCAGCATGTCGATGCCCAAGGACAACATCGAGCGCGCCATCAAGAAGGGAACCGGCGGCGGCGGCGAAGGAGACAACGTCGAAGAGGCGCTGTACGAAGGCTATGGTCCGGGGAAAGTCGCGATCCTGGTCGAGATTTTGACCGACAACCGCAATCGCACTGCGGGCGAGATTCGCAAGATCTTCGACGTTAACGATGGCGAACTTGGCAAGACAGGCTGCGCTTCGTTCAACTTCGATCGCAAAGGCTTGTTCGTCATTCCGGCCGCCAAAACCAGCGAAGAACAGTTGATGGAAGTCGCCTTGGAAGCCGGCGCGGAAGACATCAAGCAGGAGGGCGACAAGTTCGAAATCCTGTGTGCGCCCGATAGCTATGTGGCGGTGTCTGAAGCGCTGACTGCCGCGGGCATCGAACCGGAAATGGCGCAGGTGTCGCGGATTCCTAACACCACGGTCGACCTGGATGTCTAAACCGCGCGCAAAGTGCTGAAACTAATGGAGAAGCTCGACGATCACGACGACGTGCAAGGCGTCGCCGCGAACTTCAAGGTCAGCGACGAAGCGATGGAAGAGTTGTCGAAGGACTAACGACCACGCGTGGCGAATCGATCCTCGGCACGCAGCCGCCGGGTGAGCGTTTAACAGCGCTCGCCCACCAGCACTTCCAGCAGTTCCACCGTTTGGCCCAGATCTTTCACGGCAAGATCGGGCCGATGCGCATGCAGCTCTTCCAGGCTGAACGTACCGGTGGCGACCGCGATCACTTTCGCGCCAATCGCCCTGGCGCAGCGAATATCGAGCGGCGTATCGCCAATCACCCAGATGTGGTCGCCACAGATGTGATCGCCGCAGTGCGCCTGCGCGGCGGTCAGTGCTTCGCGCGCGACATCGTCGCGTTCGTGATGGGTATCGCCAAAGCCGCCGTATAAGAAGTGCTCGTGCAATGCGTAATGCGTAAGCTTGTGACGCGCGCCTTCGCGCACGTTGCCGGTCAGCAAGCCTAACGAAACCCGCGGCAACGTCTTGAGCCGCGCAACCAGTTCATGCACGCCTGCCAGAACTCGCCCTGGACGCGTCGCCAGGTGATGCTGCAGGCCAGCCAGATAGGCATCGCGAAACCGCTGCCAGTTGGCCGGAGTGTGCTCGATCGCGTGGGCGTCGAACAGTTCGCGACAGATGCCGCGATCGGTCCGTCCCGAAAGATCGACGTGATGCGGCTCCGTGATGGCGAATTCGGTGGCCAGTGCCATATGCAGCGCTGCCCGCCCTGCTCCCTCGGTGTGGATTAACGTTCCGTCGATATCGAAAAGAATGACTCGCATGCCTGCATTTTAGCCGGGCCATGGCGGTTGGCGAAGGTGGTCCGCCCTACGCGCCGCGGCCGTTTTGCGGTAGTTTCGCAGCATGAATAAACCATTTTCTTATGGCGTGATCTTCGACGTCGACGGCGTCCTCATCGACTCGTACCAGGCACACTTCGACGCCTGGGTGATTCTTGGTCGCGAGCGCGGCTTTTCGATCACCGAAGAGCAGTTCGCCACCAGTTTCGGCCGCACCAGCCGCGAGGCGATCGTCGAGATCTTTGGCCTGAAGGATTACTCGCCCGAGCAGATCGCCGAGCTCGACGAGGCCAAAGAAGCCAAGTATCGCGAGCTGTTGGCAGATTCGTTTCCGGAACTGCCGGGCGCTGGCAAGCTGATCGACGCCCTCTTTGCCGCCGGCGTGGCATTGGGCGTTGGCTCATCGGGGCCGCCGCCCAACGTCGACCTGGCCGTCGATAAGCTACAGCGTCGCGACAAGTTTCGCGGGATTGTCACCGGGCGAGATGTTTACCGCGGTAAGCCCGATCCGCAGATCTTCTTGCTGGCCGCCGAACGGATCGGCCTGGCGCCGGCGCGCTGCTGCGTGATCGAAGATGCCCCCGCCGGCATCGAAGCTGCCCATCGCGCAGGCATGAAGTGCATTGCCGTCACCAGCACCGGCCGCACCGCCGAAGAGCAGCACGCTGCCGAGTTGATTGTGCCAACGCTGCTCGAATTGACGCCAGCGCGCATCATGGAGCTCATTGATTCCGCTCACTAGAACGACGCGCGAGCGAGGGACGCGGTATGCGTGCGCATTATGAGCGCCGTGAGCACCAATTCGGCGAGAACCACTCGTTTCATTGCGGCGCACGTCGCTGAGAACTCATGGCGACCAAAGAGTTCCTACGTCCCCCTTCCCTCGCTGGCGCTTCGGGCTAGTGAGGAAGAGGAAGCAGCGGATGCGTGGGAAGCTACTCGATGGCGCCGAGGGTGACTTGGATTTCGAGCTGCGATTCCGAGCCACTATGAGCACCGCGCAGCACCGAAAGCGTGATCGTGTCGCCGACGTCGAACTGTTCCAGCCGGGCGAAAAGCTCATCACTGGAACTCACCTTCTTGCCGTTGACGGCTTGAATCACGTCGCCTAGTTCCACGTTCCCTTGTTCCTCGCGGGTGGTCGGGCGCAGGCCAGCCTTTTCGGCAGGGCCGCCTTCCACGACATTGAACACGAGCACGCCCTCGATGCGCAGTCGCTGCGCGACATTCTCGGCCGCCACACTCACGCCCAAGCCGGGGCGGGTGACGCGCCCGGTGGCGATCAATTGCGGCACCACGCGGCTGACTGCGTCGACCGGAATGGCAAAGCCAATGCCTGCTGAAGCGCCCGACGGACTGTAAATGGCCGTATTCACACCGATCAGTTCGCCAGCACTGTTCAAGAGTGGCCCACCACTGTTGCCAGGATTGATCGCGGCATCGGTTTGAATCACCTCTTGAATCACGCGCCCGGTGCGCGCGCGGATCTCGCGTCCCAAGCCGCTAATGACGCCGGTGGTCAGCGTCTGGTCGAGACCAAATGGATTGCCAATCGCAAACACCTTCTGGCCAACCTCCAGATTTTGCGAGGTGCCGATTAGCAGTGGTTCCAAGCGATTGCGCGGCGCCTTTATCTTGAGCACGGCGAGATCGCGATCCGGCGCAACACCGACAATTTCGGCGTCCCACGCGCTTTGATCGGCCAGGGTCACCTTCCAGCGATTGCCTTCCTCGACCACGTGGAAGTTCGTGACGATGTGCCCGTCGTGATCCCACACAAAGCCGCTACCGGTGCCGCGCGGAATCTCGAGCACGTTGAGGCTGATGCGATCGCGCCCGACCGCCGACGTGTTGACATACGCCATCGAGCGCGACGACTGACGAAAGAGCTGGATCGTCGATTTCTCGTCTTCGGCAAGGTTGCCAGAAGGCATGACCGGCGAAGGAGGCGGCAATGGCGGTGGTTGACTAGCGCCCTCCCACCAATTGCGCACCAGGACAATCACCAGCAGTAACAAGACCAACGTCTGCAACAGCGCCAGCATGGAGGTACGCGAGGAAGTCGGCGGCAGCGGTGGCGGCAAGGCATGGGGTCGATACTCGGTGGACATAGCAGGCTCGTGCCAAGAGTCGCGAAGGCTGTGTAGAGCGTGAATTCTATCCCAAACGTCTCATTGCAGGGGGAGATTATCGCTCAGCAAACTTTCTAAAAACTCACCTCGCAGGATTGACGAGGGAGTGATCGCTTTCCATAACTAGGAACACCTGTCCCCCCCGTCCTACCGCGTGACTCAACCGCCTTGGCGTTCCCGCCTCTTGTGGCTTGCGGAGTTTGTTGCATGTCTTGGTCGCTGCGCTTTGTTGTTTTGCTGGTTAGTGGTTGCGCTTTGGGAATCGCGCCTCACTTGGTTAATGCCGCCGAAGCGGCTCATCCCATCGTTCCCGCGTTCGAACGCTTTCATCGCGCCGGCGAAGAACCAGCGCTCGGCGGGCAACTGCTGCTCGGCGAATTAAGCTGCACTTCCTGCCACCAGGCCGAGGCCGCGCCGCTGGCGCACTTGCATCACAAGCCGGGACCGAACCTCGAACAGGTTGGCAGCCGCGTGCGGCCCGAATACCTGGCCAAGTTTCTCGCCGATCCGCACGGCACCAAGCCCGGCACGACCATGCCTGATCCCTTCGCAGGCTGGGCCGAAAAGGACAAGCAAACGGCCGTCACCGCGCTGACGCACTATCTAGCGCAAACCGGCACCGTCAACGATCAGCAAATCACACCCACCGCCATCGCTCAAGGCGACGCGCTCTATCATCGCTTGGGCTGCGTGGCTTGTCACAATGCACAGAAGCCGAACGCGCCGCAACTTGCCACTTCGGTTCCGCTTGGCAAACTCGGCGAAAAGTACACGCTGGCTTCGCTGACCGCGTTCCTGCAAGATCCCGCCAAGGCGCGCCCCGCCTCGCGCATGCCTGCGCTCAACCTCACGACGGACGAAGCGCGCCAACTGGCGTCGTACCTGTTGCGCGATCTGAAAGGCCTGCGCATTCCTGCGAACCTGAAATACACTCTGTATCAAGGCAGCTATGACACGCTGCCCGACTTCAGCCAGCTGAAGCCCAAGTCACAAGGCGAGACGTACGGATTCGATCTCTCGTTCCTGCCGATCACCGACCACTACGCGCTCCGCTTCACAGGGCACTTCGA